>NZ_QUEC01000069.1:0-1660 GCF_003478095.1 Clostridium sp. AF34-10BH | reverse complement strand
AAGAGTGAAAAATAAAGTAGATTTTTGGGCGCACTTATATAAGGGTTCATAAAACCCTGTTTTTACAAGTATAGAAAGCAGAAAAAATGTTAGTTATCGTTGCGTTTCACTAACTTAGAGCTGTCGTAACCAAGGCTTTCAAGGTAAGCAAACACATTGTTCTCATTCAAGACGACACTCTCTACATGATTCTGAGGGTCCATCAATTCCTCATAGTCAGTAGGGGTAAAGGGCTTCTTTTCTGAAACCATGTGGTAAATACAGACCATCATCATTCTTGCAATGGCAATGATTGCCTTTTTGTGTCCACGTCGCTTTTTGATTCGACCATATTTGATTGCAAAATAAGGCTGCTTTTTGCTCTTAATTGCAGCAAGGGCACATTGAACCATCATTGGTTTCAGGTAATCGCCTGCTTTGGCAATGCGGACAGACTTTTTCTTACCAGCGGATTCATTGTTGGCAGGAGAAAGTCCGCACCAGGAACACAGATGTTTTGCATCATCAAAAATATCCATATCAACGCCTGTTTCTGCAAGAACAATCGTGGAACTTAACTCTGTCATGCCGGGCATGGTACTGACAAACTCCACGAACTCGTAATAAGGCTTGATGCGGACATAGAGTTCCACTTCGGTCTGGGTAATCATATCATCGAGATATTCCAGATGCCCCCGGGCAAGCTCTAGTTTTTTAGCCTGATCTGTTTCAATAGTGTAGCCTTTGATGGCTTCGATGATTTCATCAGACTTGGATTTAGCCCCTTTCTTTATGAGTTTGCGGACAGCTTTTTCATCCATGGAATCGGCAGTATGCTCCAATAGATAAGAGATGATTTCAGTTGCTGTCTTGCCAAAAGGATCAGAAAGAACACTGGCAATGCCGACATTGGAAATGGTCATACAGTTCTGGATGCGATTCTTCTCGGAAGACTTCATGCAGACCAGCTTGAAACGGTATCTGGAAAGTTCCCTAAGCTGACGAAAATCTTTTGGAGGAATAAAGGAACATCTGACAAGATCAAATTTGTAGAGGTCGGCAATCCATTTAGAATCCTTTTTGTCCGTTTTCTTGCCTTTAATGGCTTTGACATACTTCGGATGTGTAAGGCAGACATCAATGTCATTTTCGAGATAATTAAAAATAGGAATCCAATACTTTCCGGTGGATTCCATACAAACATGATAGCAATTATTCTCGATAAGCCAGTTGTGAAACCTTTGAATATCTGAGTTGATGGTTGAAAAAGATTTTTGCAGATATTCGGATATGCCGTCCTTATTGGTAGTTACGATGGTTGCAACGATAACATTTTTGTGGACATCAAGTCCACAGCAGATGGAGTATTTTAACTTCATCATTAAGTATCACCACCTTAATAAAAAGGGAATAGCAACATTGACTGTCATCCTGCGACTGAATAAACATGGTTTATTACCAATGATAAGAGTCCGGGCTCAATGTCCCACTTGTTTGTGCTTGTAAGGATGACGGCACATATAACTATACGGGGTCGAAATAAATTCGCCACTTCTCCTTCCGTGCTCTGTAGTGTATTGCTATTCCTTGAAAGAATTATAAATCAAAGAGTGGAGGGGCACAACATTTTTCATAACTTGTTTGTGCCTTGAGCGAAGCGAAAGGAATGACAAAAACTATG
>NZ_QUEC01000068.1:0-1664 GCF_003478095.1 Clostridium sp. AF34-10BH | reverse complement strand
GTTCGGGTAAATTTACTGTAGGAAATTAATAGACAGAGCATCCTTGAGATATGTTTCAGAATCAAAGTTTTCTCCATCATTATAACCTTTTTGTCCCTTTTTACAAACCCCAAATGTGATTTTTCAGCGCCGCTATCTTTTTGATCTGCGGATAGGGAATGTCATACACTGGCAGATCTGCCAGTACTCCCAGTTTTCGTTTGTTGGCTTTTTCCATTCTTATCATTTCTGTGGCGGAATAGATGATCTCCTCTGCACCCGATACCTGTTTCATTTCTTTTTTCTGATATCTTACCAGTTCCAGCATATTTCCCTGATTTTGACGGTAGATTCTTAACCGGGACATCTTATCTGCCCCGGTTCTGCACCATCCCAATGGTCTTGAACTCATCCTGTCTGCGTACACATGGCTCACATGCCCTTCTGCGGAACATCTTACATTGCTGTCCCCGGATTTCATGGCAATCATGATTCCAGACCAGTTCCCCAGTATGTATGCCTTCGCCTGTTCCACTGCCTTTCGCTTTGTTTCTTTGTCTGTGATTCCTATGATCCGGTCAAAGGCTCCCTCTGCCATCCACTTTTTCTTTCTGTGAATGGCTCTGTATATTTCACCCCTGGCATCCTCCGCTGAGTCTTCCAGGTGGGATGTTGCCGCTATGATGTATTTATGCATATGATATTTATCAAGGGCATACTTGGACTTCGGAATGATCTTTTCTCCTGTGCGTATCCATGCTGCTCCGTCCCCGTTGATATAAATCCTCTCAACAGCATCCAGATCATAAGCTTCATCCAGATACTCCAATACTTCTGTCCATAGTCTACCGCCTGCTTCCTGCCCATCATAAACACCTCCGAAATACTTCGGATTTATCAAGTGGGGACGTCCTTCCTCATCACCTTCTACACCTTCATAAACGTATATGATCCAGGGCATTACGGTATTTATGCGGGGATTCCTGATATCCCCTTTCTTCTCCAGATACTGAAGGGCCACATGGTCTTCATCCGCATCTATGTAAAGTGTTCTCAGTTCTTTCTTTTCCACAGTCTTCAGGGCAGGGAACTCCAGCCTGTGCAACTTGTTCATTACAGCTTCTTTGCTTATGGATTCACCGTTTATGCTGGCACTGGCACCGCCTTTTCGATAGCTGCTCTCGGATGCTTCCAGTAGAATTCTCGCTTCTGCATCTTCGGTTATCCTGGCATGATGCCCCAGCCCCATCAGCTGATCCAGAAGGTAACAGGATTCACCGGTAGCAACATTTTTGAACAGAGTTTTGTGATATACCACTTCTCCAAGACTGGTCAGCAGGGAAGTTTCATCTCTTCTGACAATGTACCAGCCCTGGCGCAGATCCTTTCTTTCCCGCAGCAATTCATCATAGGATTCCCATTCTTCCGCTATCATGCTGCATCCAAGTCTGGTCACCTCATCCGTCACACCATAGACCATTTCTGCAATCTTTGTCAGGTCATCTGTATAAGTTTTGAAAACATTTGTTAATCTTTTTACCCCATTCTCGCAAAAGTGTTGTATACTGGTAATCATGAAAGCACCCTCCTTGGATTTTTGTCTCGTCAACTTCAATCCTAACACAGGATCCCGGTGCTTTCTTTCTTTTTTCTATTAACTTTTCCTACAAAAACTTTACCCTACG
>NZ_QUEC01000067.1:0-1794 GCF_003478095.1 Clostridium sp. AF34-10BH | reverse complement strand
CTAGTATAATAATGGTGTAGTCAATCAAGACTACTTGGTTAATAAGTTTCTATAAATCAGATAACAGAAGAAGGAATTCTTCCTTCATCAGATGTTATTAATGACTAGCATGTCTGACGGCTCCTGATAGACACCCAATAAAACATAAGGTATTATCTCTAAGGATAGGACAAAGAATGTATTCCTCCTTGGGAAGTCACTTCTGTGACTGATACCTACAAAAAAGTCAATTAGTCCATTCGACAGGGTTTTATGTTTTAGCTGGTTGGGAGCCGGTAGGCAATACCCGAATAACGCGCTAGGTTGTGTACCTGCCAGATTGGAAATGGATTCCTATCCGAAAGGAGCTTATCCACATGTCAAACAATGTTATTTTTAATTTCGATGAATTATTCATCTCCGTTGGTATTGATGTCGGTGCCGACTTCTCCTGGATGTCGATTGTACTTCCTAACCAACAGTTTGTAGGAAAGCCTTACAAAATCCTACACAATAGCATGAATTCCCTTGCTTTGGCTGTCTCTAAAATAAAAGAAGCAGAAGAGATGTATTCTTTGGAAAGTCGCATTTTCCTTGAATCCACGGGAATTTATCATTACCCACTCTTCTGCTATCTTCGTGATAAGGGTTTTAACTGCTCAGTTATCAATCCTATCATCACAAAGAATAGCACAAATATCAATATACGAAAAGTACATAATGACCGTTTTGATTCTAAAAAAGCTGCTTTAGTTGGCTTAAAACCTGATTTAAAAGTTTCTCTTATGCCATCTGACCTTGCTTTGAACTGTCGCAATCTATGCCGTGAATACTACGATTTGATGGACAGCCGTAATGCTTACGTGAACAAGCTTATTGGCGAACTGCGTATGGTTTTCCCTCAGTATCTTGGCATTTTTTCCAAGGTTACGATTGATACGTCTCTTATCTTGTTGGAAACTTACACATCTCCATCTGCCTTTATTAACGCAGACAAACAAGAGATTATTGATCTCATCAGGTCAACAGCTCGTTTTGGACTTACATACGCTTGTAACAAGTATAATGCCATTATTCAGGCTGCTAATGATGCAGACGAGTTCGGTTACATCCTTGACAGCAACATCAAGAGAATCCGTCTATATATTGGTTTTATCCGTAAATATGATGAAGAAATCAACAGCATTCTGGAATCCATGCATGAGCTTGTTGCCGCTAATGAGGATACCGATTTTGTGAAACAGATTCGCCTAATTGAAACATTCAAAGGGGCTGGTTTCTTGTCCGCTATGTCCCTTATGGGAGAGATTGGTGATTTTTCTGCATTTTCAAAACCAAAACAACTTTTTGCTTACTTTGGTCTTGATCCAGCTGTAAAACAGTCTGGAAAATTTGAAGGTACTAAAATCCAGATGTCGAAAAGAGGCTCTGCCATAGCAAGACGGGTTATTCACACACTGACCTTGCAAAGTATCAGTGCTTCCCGTACCGGTGAATCAAAAAATCCAGTACTCCGTGATTACTATCTCAAAAAGTGTGAATCAAAACCAAAACTAGTTGCAATGGGAGCTGTTTCACACAAGGTATGCAACATGATATTTGCAATCCTTCGAGATAGCAAACCTTTTGAAATCATTACACCGCAGGAACATATAAAAAAATACAACGCTGCTAAATGCGACGTAGCTGCGTAAAATAATACCACCTACTGAATCAATATCTTTTTTGAATGATATTTTCCCCAAGGGGTAAGCACGCCCTTTTTTAAAGAAAAATATTTTTCATTTACCTATTGACATTTATTAGCTGGACTTT
>NZ_QUEC01000066.1:0-1962 GCF_003478095.1 Clostridium sp. AF34-10BH | reverse complement strand
CATGCTCCGGGAGTTCGTGGATTTTGCCAATGTATTTAACTAACTTTCCATTTTATGCAGAGATGATTAACCTAATACACCAAAAGTGTTGGGTATCTTTTCTAATTGTCATTTGTCCGGCTGGTCCGAATGTCTATTGCTGTGTTCCCGTAGATGAAAAGCATTGGCGGCCTGCCGACGGCGTTGTTCTTCCAGTGCGGCATAGTGTTTTCTTGTGGTATTTACATCTTTATGACCCAGAACATCTGCTACCAGATAGATATCCCTGGTTTCTTTATAGAGTTCGGTACCGTAGGTACTGCGTAGTTTATGGGGCGTGATTTTCTTTAAGGTGGTTACCCGGGAGGCATATTTTTTTACCAGATTCTCTACGGAGCGGACGGCCATCCGGCGACTCTGCAGGGACAGGAACAGAGCATTCTCATGTCCTTCGGCTGGAATGATATGTTCCCTTTGCTCCAGATAGTCGAGCAGAGCGGTTTCTACTTCATCGCCGAAGTAGACGATTGCTTCATAACCACCTTTTCTCCGGATCTTGATGCCGCCGTTATTGAAATCCACGTCGTTAATATCCAGACCTACACATTCCGATACACGGATGCCGGTTCCCAACAGAAGCGTCAGGAGGGCAACATCCCGGAGCTTTGTTTTCTTGTGGTATTCCAGTTCCTTTTTGGTCAGCTTGGTGCCGTCCTCCACCTGATCTAACAGAATAGCCACCTCATTGGGTTCCAGACGGATGATCTCTTTTTCATGACGCTTCGGCAGAGGAACCAGTGCCGCTGTGTTTTTCTCGATACGTTCGCTCTGAAAATAGTAATTATAGAAGCTTCGAAGAGCAGCCAGTTTTCTTGCCTTTCCCCGTTCCTCGTTCGTAATATTTTTCCCATCCTTCTGATACAGGCTCATATAGTCCAGATATTCTTCGATATCCGTCCGCTGTACCATATCCAGAACGGAAAGGGGAAATTCAGTAATCTCCATTTTATGGCAATAACTGTTTTTCTCATGGAGAAATTCAAAGAAAAGTCGAATATCATAGGCATAAGCCAGTCTTGTTCTGGTGGAAGTATAAGGCTCAATTCCACGGAAAAAATCTCTGCAGAAGCTGGGGAGCGTATCCAGAACCTTGCGGAGTTTTAAGATATTGTTTTTATTCTGTTCATCGTGATAATTTTCTTCGTTAATGACTGCCAAAGTAATCTGACCAACCTTCCATATTTCCTCGTTGGATCGCGGTGAAAATACGATCCCTGACACCGGGATTTTCCCGATGAATCTGTTGTAATAATTCTTTTATGTATTCCCGCTTGGTATGTCCGTCTGCGGGACAGGGACTTTTGACCACGGGAACCTGATATTTGTTCACGAAGCCGATGACCTCGGCTTCCCGCATATAGATTAGCGGCCGGATCACCGTCAGTCCGGTTTTGTCCAGATGCGTTACCGGGGAAAAGGTATGCAGACGTCCCTCGTAAAAGAGGGAGAGCATCATGGTCTCCACAACATCATCCTCGTGATGGGCATAGGCAATCTTATTGCAGCCCAGATCCTTTATGGCGTCATTCAGAGCGCCTTTACGCATTTTGGCACAGAGAGAACAGGGATTATTTTCCCTGCGGTCTTCAAACACGATTTTGGCGATAGAAGTTTCTACTACGGTGTAAGGAATCTCATGGGAGGCACAGAGTGCCCGGATCTCGTTCAGATCCAGATTCTGAAATCCCAGATTCACGGTTACGGCATAAATGCTGAACTTCTGCGGATAAAATTTTCTTAATTCATTGAGTGCCAGCAGAAGAGTAAGACTATCTTTGCCACCGGAGATCCCCACGGCGATCCGGTCGCCTTCCTCTATCATATGATAATCCTCTACGGCCTGTCTGACACGACTGAGTACTTTTTGTAATGTCATAGTTTTTGTCATTCCTTTCGCTTCGCTCAAGGCACAAACAAGTTATG
>NZ_QUEC01000065.1:2080-2638 GCF_003478095.1 Clostridium sp. AF34-10BH | reverse complement strand
TCTATACCTATAATGATCTGGGCTGGAAGATCCGGGAAGGGATAAAAGTGCAGGAGACCGATCCGGCGCTGTACCGTGTCATCGCCTATACCTATGACAGTCAGGGCAATAAGGTGGAGGAGGCCTACGGACAGCAGGAGGTGGAAAGAGACGGAGAGCCGGATGGCTGGCACCGGATCCATTTTTCCTACGATAAAAACAATCATCTGAATGTAGTGAAAGATGACTTTGGGGCAAAAATGCGCTACGATTATGACTGTCTGGGAAATGTAACGCTGGAAGAGCGTGTCATTGCGGACGGTGTTCATAGTGTTATTCATTATGCCTACAATAAAAACGGGTGGCTTGTTCAGCGGACGGAGGAAATCCAGGGCAACGGCCCGGTACAGGCCGCCGTTACAAGATATGCCTACGATGCCAACGGCAACCTGACAAAGATCACCACCCCGAAGGGCTCCGAGATCCACAGAAGCTACGATGCGGACGACCGCCTGACCGGGGAGAGAGTCCTTGACAGAAAGAACGGTATCGACAGACGGGTGCAGTATGCCTATGATG
>NZ_QUEC01000065.1:0-2070 GCF_003478095.1 Clostridium sp. AF34-10BH | reverse complement strand
AAGAACGGTATCGACAGACGGGTGCAGTATGCCTATGATGCGGCTGGAAATGTGCTAAAACAGGCCATTCTGGGAACGGACGGGGAATGTCTGGAGAGCAGCACCCGGTATGACCTGAAAGACCGGGCGACCCACAGAACCAATCCGGCAGGAGGGGTGACCCGCTATCTCTATGACCGGAATGACAGGCTGCGGAAAGAGATCAGTCCCTACGGCTACGAGCCGGAGAGCGATGACGGGGCGGGGGTATCCTACACCTATGACAGCCGCGGCAACCGCCTCCGCACCACCAATGCATTAGGTGAAGTGGTACAGGAGCTTTCCTACAACCTGCGGAATCAGCCGGTCATCCAAAAGGATACGTTTGGAAACCGGACAGAGCTTTCCTACGAATTGGATGGAAAGATCAAGGATGTCCGGCGATCAGGGAACCATCAGCGTACCCTCCAGCAGTATGAGTATAATGCCAGAGGGCAGATCACGGGAGTTGTGGACGGAAATCAGAATCCCATCTCCTATGACGTGGACAGCTGGGGACGCATCACAGGCATTGGCTTTGCGGACGGGGGGAAGGAAGGCTATGAGTACACTCCGGCAGGGCAGGTCAGCAGGACTATAGACGGTAACGGCAATGCAGTGCAGTACCGTTATAACAGTCTCGGCAAGGTCAGCGAGAGAATTGATCAGCTGGGCGATACAGAGACCTTCCGGTATGACGAGGAGGGCAACCTGTCCCTGCATATCGACCGGGACGGAAGACAGCTGCAGCGCGCCTGCAACGTATTCGGACAGCCTGTGTATGAGAAGGCGTCCGATGCAGAGGGAAAACATACCAACATCAGCACCTGGCACTATGACAGCCTGGGCCGGGTGACCCGTGCCGTCTGTGACGGGAAGTCCTATGAATACATCTACGATGCACATGGTAACCTGAAAGAAAAGCGTTCCAACGGGAAACGCTTAGTTTCCTATACCCATGACAGGGCAGGGCAGATCACGGAGATCAGGGATCCCGCGGGAGTCTGCACCCGGTATGAGTACGATATCTTAGGACGCAGAAGCCGTATTTACAACAATGACGGACTGGAAGTGCGCTACGGCTACGATGCCCTGAACCGCATCCGCCATATCCGTTATGGCAATGGTGTGGAGACCGCCTATACCTACGATGGTGACGGTAACATCCGCACACTGGAAACCAAGGCAGGAGAAAATGTCCTGCTCTCCTTTGCATACCAGTATGACGGCAACGGAAACCGCACAGCGAAGACAGGCATGCAGGCGACTCTGGGCGGCATCACCACAGGGAATAATGCGCTGGATATCTCCTACAATTATGATGTCCGGGGACAGCTTCTGGAAGAGCGGCGGAACGGCGCTTCTGTTTGCTATGCCTATGACAAAGCCGGAAACAGAATCCGGAAGACGGATGTACAGGGAGAAATCCGATATCTTTATAATGAGAAGAACCAGCTAATTGCAGAAGAAAGCCCTGCCGATAGAAAACAGTTTTCTTATGACCGTCAGGGCGGTATAATAGAGGAGAAAAATGCAGCCGGGATCCGCCTGTTCTCCTATAACAGCCGCCGCCAGCAGACAAGGGTGGAAACCGAAACTGGCAACGTGCAGGAGAACCGCTATGACGCGGAAGGCCTGCGTTTTGAACTGCTGGAAAACGGCAGGAGAACCAGCTTTGTATACCACGATGGAGAGCTTCTGCAGGAGGAGGGAAGAGAAGAGCAGAAGACCAGTTATCATCTCGGGGCAGGGATGGAAGCGTTCCGCAGAGGACAGGAACTGTCCTACTACCACAGGGACGAACAGCTCAGTACGGTATTTGTTACTGATGGACAGGGAGAAATCCGGAACAGCTATCAGTATGATGCCTTTGGCATACCCCTTGAGACCACAGAACAGCTGAATAACCGCATCCGCTATACGGGACAACAGTATGATGATGTAACGGGACAGTATTATTTACGGGCGAGGTACTATAATCCGGTTGCCGGGCGTTTCATGCAGGAAGACGTCTATCAGGGGGATGGACTGAATCTGTATGCGTACTGCGGG
>NZ_QUEC01000064.1:0-2844 GCF_003478095.1 Clostridium sp. AF34-10BH | reverse complement strand
CATGCTCCGGGAGTTCGTGGATTTTGCCAATGTATTTAACTAACTTTCCATTTAGTTACCGCACTCTACGCTGATGCGGTTGAAGATCGCCATGATCTCCTCGGTGTTGATGGTCTTCTTCTCTTCTCCGGCTTTGTCGAGGATGGCTTTTCCTTCGTGCATCATGATCAGGCGGTTACCGTATTCCACGGCATAGCGCAGATTGTGGGTGACCATAATAGTGGTCACTTTCTTCTCCTTTACGACCTGATCGGTGAGCTCCATGATGATCTCCGCAGTCTTGGGATCCAGCGCAGCGGTATGCTCATCCAGAATGAGGAAATCAATCGGTGTCATGGTAGCCATGAGCAGCGCCAGTGCCTGTCTCTGTCCTCCGGAGAGGGAGCCGACCTGCACCCCCATCTTATCTTCCAGTCCCAGATTTAAGGGACGTAACATCTCGCGATACTCTTCCAGCTTTGCTTTATTCACACCACGTCCCAGGTTATAAGGCTTGCCCTTATTCTCCGCAATGGACATGTTCTCTAAAATCGTCATGCCGGGGCAGGTTCCCTTGGAAGGATCCTGATAGACTCTGCCGATCCGACGCTGGCGAATATAATCCTTCTGTCTCGTAATATCTTCTCCGTGGATCAGAATCTTGCCGCTGTCCACCGCAATGCTTCCACAGATGATGTTCAGCATGGAAGTCTTACCGGAACCGTTGCTTCCTACAACGGATACGAATTCTCCGTCCTTTACCGTAAGGTTGAAATCCCTGAACAGGCACAGCTCGTTGACCGAACCGGGATTGTAATTCTTGTTGATATTGATAAGTTCTAGCATGCTTTCACCTTCTTTCTGTCCATGCTGACCACCAGAATGATCAGGAACAGGACTGCTGTGATCAGCTTGATGGCATTAGGGCTGATACCTGCGAACATGGCTACTGCCACACATGCCTTATACAGAATGGATCCCACCACAACACTGCTGGTCACACGGAAAAATGTTACCTTCTTGAACAGGCTGGTGCCGATGATAACGCTGGCCAGACCGATGACTACCGCACCGGTTCCGATGGAAATCTCAAAACTTCTCTGCTGCTGTGCATAGATACAACCGCTTAAGGATACCAGACCATTGGCAATGGACAGTCCCACAATCTTCACCAGTCCTTTATCCACACCGAGGCTGGTAACGATAGTATCATTGTCACCTACGGCACGCAGCAGGAATCCGGACTTGGTACTCATGTACCAGTCTAAAAGATATTTTGCCACCATGGTGATTAGGAAAATAATGATCACATTTTTGAAATTCGACAAAAAAGAGGGGGTAATGCTGTTCACAAAGCTGTTGTTGAAAATATTTTCCTTATCAAAAATAGCTACATAGCCGGAGCCTGCCACCCACAGATTGATGGTATACAGACCGGTCATCATAATGATACCGGAAAGCAGGTCTCTTACTTTCAACTTCACATGGATCAATCCGGTACAGATTCCCACCAGTGCTCCGCCTAAGAATGCAATGGGAAGGGTGAGGATTGCCGGGACGCCGAAACCGTTGATCAGACGCACAGTGATGGCAGCCCCAAAGGGGAAGCTGCCATCGACCGTAAGATCCGGGAAATCCAGTATTTTATAGGTAATGTAGACACCCAGTGCCAGGATGCCGTAGATCATTCCTTGTTCCAGTACGCTTAATAATAACGCCATATTTTTCTCCATTCTTAAAATCCTGTATATCCGGATTACTCTATTATTTTCTGCCTGTCGGCAGCTATTTCCTGATTACTGTACTACGATCTCATCAAAGGACTGGTAAGCATCGGTCTTGTAATTCTCGGGAAGTTCCAGGTTGATCTTCTCTGCTGCTGCAAAGTTCACATACAGGCTGGGCTCGGAGATTACTTCGAAATTCAGTTCGGAAGCTTCTGCCTCTCCCTTCAGGACTCTTGCTGCCATCTTACCGGTCTGCTTGCCGAGTTCGATGTATTCCAGACCCATGGATGCCACGCAGCCAGCCTTAACCTGCTCTACTTCGGAACCAAATACGGGGATGCCTGCCTTGCCAGCCTCATCCAATACCGTCTGCAGTGCGCTTACTACGGTGTTGTCGGTCAGGTTGGTAATGCAGTCTACCTTGGATGCGATATCCGCTGCTGCCAGAGCTACCTCAGACATTGCGGTAACACCGCTGTCCACGATCTCGAATCCGTAGTTGCCTGCCAGAGCCTTGTACTCTGCGATGGTACTGATGGAGTTTGCTTCGCTGGTGGTGTAGATGATACCGATGGTCTTCGCTTCAGGAAGTACCTCACGGATCATTTTCAACTGTGCATCTACTGCCAGTGCATCGGAAGTACCGGTGATGTTGCCTACGGGAGTACCATCCTCATTGGCCAGACCTGCTTCCACAGGATCAGAT
Organism: Clostridium sp. AF34-10BH; assembly: GCF_003478095.1. Lineage (NCBI taxonomy): Bacteria > Bacillati > Bacillota > Clostridia > Eubacteriales > Clostridiaceae > Clostridium > Clostridium sp. AF34-10BH. The sequence goes on along the minus strand of NZ_QUEC01000064.1, from coordinate 432 downwards.
ACTGCAGTGTAGATCACGGGAATATCTGTATTCATTGTAGCATTGTATGCTGCCATAGCGCAAGGAGTTGCGATAGCACAGATCATATCTACTTTCTTACTTACGAAGTTGCTGGCGGTCATGGCGGAAGTTCCGTTGTCTGCCTGTGCATTGACATATTCGATCGTCAGGTTCTCACCCTCTACAATACCTTCCTCTGCCAGCCCCTGAATAAATCCTTCACGACAGTTGTCCAGGGAACCATGTACGGCGTACTGCATGATACCAATGGTGTAATTGTCCTTGCCTGCGGTGCTGCCACATCCGGTGAGGGCACCCATTGCCATAACTGCGGTTAATACTGCTGCCAAAATTCTCTTCTTCATAATCTTATTCCTCGCTAGTATAATAATGGTGTAGTCAATCAAGACTACTTGGTTAATAAGTTTCTAT
>NZ_QUEC01000063.1:0-2863 GCF_003478095.1 Clostridium sp. AF34-10BH | reverse complement strand
ATGGTGGTCAATAAAGGATAATACACAATTATCTGATGTTGCATTAGCATAACTGTGTGGAGGTGACATACATCTTGGAATACAATATAAATTATAGAAAAATGCTTGATGATCTTAGAGGTAAAACTATAGGTCTTGTCTATTTTTTTGAAAAAGAAGAAGCCCCTGGTAGCAAACATTATTGGGTTTGGAAAAGTGACATTATTTCTGGTTGGCTAAATGCCATACAAGAACTAGAATGCATACCTTATATAATGGATGTACGAACTTTTATACAAAAGGCTTCATATAATACGCTGCCACACATAGATTTTATTATTAACTTAAATTGCGGCAATTATGAACTATCATCATTGTCACTAGTTCCTTCAATGTGTAGTTTCCTAGCAATTCCGTGTATTCCATGCAATGCGCTTGCAATAGTAATGAGTGAAAATAAATTTATTTCCAATATACTTGCTAGTGCCAATAGCATAAGTGTACCAGAATACCTTTCGCCTACTGATCCCAACGGAATTTTTAGGCCGATGAACTTAGGGAGCAGCATCGGTATTCGAATAGGCGAGAGTGATAATAGTGATGGATTATATCAAAGATTTATATCGGGCTTCGACATAACTGTCCCGATCGTATATAATCCACTTGTTGATGCCTTGGATTTACTCCCCCCTTTATTGTATTACCCAAATTCTCAGGATCCAAAGTGGATTTATAGCTTTGAAGAAAAATATACTGAAAGTGAAAATTTTATCAAATATCCGATACTAAACATAGATGCAAAAACAAAGGATACACTACTAAATTTTGCAAAAACATTTCCTATAACTACTTATGGTCGCATTGATGGACGCATTAAGTGCCAAAATAACAAATTATCTAAAGAAATTTTGCAGAAACCACTATTATTAGATGATTTTTACTTTGTTGAAATAAATTCGATGCCCACAATTGAATTAAATGATTCTTTTGATATGGCATTCAAAACTGCATTAACGCATAGCAATGTCAGTATTCACTCATCTGTGGAGCAGTATTGCAGTATTGTGAAACATGCTTCAATGATAGGATACTTATTGTCATCTTCAATTATTTCTCTCACTAAAGCCAAATTTCAAAGTCAAATGGATTCAAGCCATAATTAACAATAAATTCTGCACGCTTCCCTTTAGGCATGTATGGCCTATGGGGAATTGTGCATTCCATAATTTTCCCACACTCCTCGGCAAAATGTGTGCACAGATATTGCATTTGTAAACAGCGTTCTCCAGCATTGATAGAACTCGTTTCAAATGATTTTTTAATTAGTTTTTGAATAGGATAAGTATCTAGTAATTCTTTTGCTAAAATTCTGTTTTGCTTCAATGCCACTGTAAGAACATTCAATGCATAATCAGCTGCTAAAAAGGGTAATTTTGTCATTCCCATTCCATCGAAAATACGCCGCATTAATAACCGAATTCTATTTTCGTCGATAGTGGTATATGAATAATTTTCAGCGAGCATTTTATTACTTTCAATAGCAAGTTTTTGAACAATACGATCATTATTTCTAGCATATTCCAAACCACGGTCAAAAAAATCTATAGCAGTATCTGTTTGACCACAATATAAGTATGCAACCCCTACATTATTGTATAAATGGCTCAAAGCAACCATACCAGGCACATTGTTTACTGCCTCTACTTGCATTTCCCTAAAGGCTTCTGGATGAATATTATTTGTATAAAACTGTTCGATTAACATATTGTTTTTACAATAGATTGCATTGTCTTCCATCATATTCTTTTTAAAAATAGAATATCCCTTATCATATAAAACAATTCTATCTTCTATTGAACAATTTGGCAAAAACTCAGCATAACGATACACTTGTGCCAACAATAATTCATGATTTAAATTAGTGGCTATTTTTTGTGCCTCTAGTATATCATTACCTCCGTAATCATTACAAAAAATACGGAATAGTCTTAATATACATTCAAAGGCACGAAGTATTTGTTCCTCTTCATTATTTCCGCTATGTAAATTTATAATTTCATCCGTGAAACTGGACAATTGAGTAGATATTTCCTCTTTTTGATCAAATAGTAAATTTGAACGATACTTAAGAACAGTAGGTGCATATTTTTTTACAATAAGATTTTCACTCCATTCAGAATTTAGCAATAACTTACACGGTGTGTTTGAACATGTACTATAGCATTGTTTTGCAAAAGAATCTATAAAGGAAACTATATTATTTGCACCACAATTAACAACCTTGTATTTTTCTTCCTTGCCGCTATTCTTAATCATTTTGATATTTATTCCGTCAGGACATTCAGATAGCAGTTCCATCGCCCTATTAAAATCATTATCTTTTAGTAGCAATATTATTGTTGGTCTTAATATACTATCTTTATTCAAACTAACTAAGTGTGCAATATTGCGTTTAGTTAGTTTCCCTTCTTGCAGTATAATTGGGTCAATAACTTCCGGACCTGCTAACTGATGTTCATTAACAGTGAATAATTGACACAAAGAAGTAATGGCCTCTGCTATGCTAATTCCTGAAAAGCCGTTAGATAGCAAATTGACTAATTTTTCAACTGGCGCTACATTTTTACTTATAGTTTGAATGGCTTTTGAAAATATATTTTTGATTTGTTTTTCAGACGTAATGTAATTGGAAGTATTAATGTATTTTTTAAAATATTCTTGTCCTCTTCCAACAACAAATTGTTGTTCCACTACGTAAACAGTAAAGGTACTATCTTCTTGCACAAATAATTTTTCAATATCGTTCATAATTTTATCCACTCGCTTGAAGCAATGTTTTAGTGCAACATCAGATAATTGTGTATTATCCTTTATTGACCACCAT
>NZ_QUEC01000062.1:0-3713 GCF_003478095.1 Clostridium sp. AF34-10BH | reverse complement strand
TGCAGGAAGACGTCTATCAGGGGGATGGACTGAATCTGTATGCGTACTGCGGGAATAACCCAGTGGTGTATGATGATCCGAGTGGGTATAAAAGGAAAGCTTGTCCTCCGCAGGGGAAAATTAGTGAAAGTGTTGATGAGAGTGGTAATTACTCTAGCTTAAGAGAGCTGATGTTACCAGAAGAAGTTGCCAGGTATGACGAGCATTGGCTTGATGTTGCAGAAAAGATAAGTAATGAGGCTCTTGATAATCAAATTGATTTTATTAAAAATGGTGGAATAACTAAGCCGGGAGGTGGTGCATATAAACCTGCGAAGATAAGTGCTGCTGTAGATTTAAATACTGGTGATATATATTTTGGATATAACGGTGCTAATAAGTTTAATCCTTCAATTCAAGAAATACATCCAGATTTACAACAAAGAATAAATAGAACTATGAGTCTGGCAGGAAATTCAATTGATAATGAATATGCAAGTAGAATGAGCTTTGAAAAGTGGAGTGTAGATAATTGTGCAGAAATATATTCTGTAAACAATGCATTACAAAATCAAGCAACGTTAGATAATATTTTTATTAATACAAAATATTTTAAAGATGGAAAATACGCTTTGCCGTGTCGAAATTGCCAAGTGACATTTGAAGGATGTTTATTCCCAAAACAATAGGATTGAAAGGAATGTTAATATTATGGAAAAAGTGACAGAGGAGAGACTAGTAAAAGCTGGTTGGGATGAAAAAAGAACAATAGATATATCTAATATTAAAGATGTGTATCAGAAGCTTGGGCTTGTCATGCCGATGAATGTAGAAAAATTTTTGACGGTATACGGTATGCTTGTTTTTGAAGATGATGAAAGAAAAGAAAATTTGGAGTTTATCCCAGAAAAAGCACTGGGATGCAATTTGGATAAAGTATATTTTGAAGAGTTACTGGAAGAATATGATATTAATGAAATAGTATATCCTGTAGGGGTTGCGTGTAGAGGAAATTTAATGGTGTTAATGACGGAACAAGATGTGTTTTATTGTTATACAGATGGGTATTTAGAAAAAGCAGGAGAGAATGTTGAACAAATGCTTGACTGTTTAGTAGGAGAATGCAATGAGGCAGTAGTAATAAGTTAAAGATGTATCAGCGGTATTTTTAAGGCTCTTTGCTTGGTGCTGGAAGTATTTTAGCCGGGGCGTTTATAGGTGCGGGTATTGGTGCATTATCTACGACAGCGATGAAAGCAGGAGAGGAGATTTCGACTGGAAATGTCCGAAGTGCAGGTGAAAGACTTGCGTATGCAGTCTTTGATGACAGTATGTCATGGGATGAGAAGTGGGCATATGCTTTTGATCCAGAACAGATGGTGGCAGATTTTGTAACAGGTGTTGTCATAGGAGAATTCCTTGATGGAATGATGGCAGCAACACAGAATAAATTAAGAAGTATTTTTGCAAATTATGATGCTGCGATGCGTGAGGCTATTGAGAGTGGTAGTGGTTCTGTTACATATGATGAACTAGACTCATTAGGTAGAACGACGGGAATTGAAGCTGCTATTACACAGGATATGATTGGAACAGGAAGTCCTGCCAAATCATCTATAAAACCAGCAGGTTTTGGAGGGCAAGCCCAAGGGCATGCAAGAGGACATTTGTTAGGTAACCAGCTAGGAGGTTCTGGAAGTGACCCCAGAAATTTAGTGACAATTTACCAAAATCCAGTTAATCATCCATTAATGAGTTCAATTGAAGCAAATGTTCGTAAAGCAGTTGAAGGAGGACAGATTGTAAATTATAGGGTTACGCCTATCTATGAAGGTAATAATCTTATACCATGTGGAATCACAATTCGAGCAGAAGGCAGTGGTGGCTTGAATATATATGAAACGATATTAAACAGGAAGTAGGTTTGTTTATGGATTATAATATTAATGGGCTTTTACCAATACAACGAGGAGAGAACAAGAAGAACGCATGGGAAGAAGTTGAGAAAAGAATAGGGCTTATCTTTCCTAAGGATTACAAATTATTTATTGATTCATATGGTGAGGGAGGGATTAATGAGTTTTTATGGATATTATCTCCGTTTAGTGAAAATGAAAATTTAAATTCTATAGAGAAATTTAAATCGATGCAAGAAGCATATATAAGTATGCAAAGAGAATTTCCAGAGCAGCTTTTGCTTAACTTTTACAATGGGAAAAGTGGTTTGTTTCCATGGGGAATTACAGATAATGGAGATGAATTGTTTTGGAATTTTAAAGGAGATATGTTAGAGATTGTGGTATATGAGTCAAGATATGCAAGGAATATTAGCTATATAATGGGCATGGAAGAATTCTTGTGTAAATTATTAAAAAGGGAGATAGAATGTCCTTTTTTTCCTGATGATTTTATCTTAGAGAGTAATTACTATGAAAAAATATAGTTTAGCTATGCCTTCGTATAAGAACATCAGCGGGGACATTTGGTCTTTAAATTAAGCAGAATGGTGATCGCCGAAAGAGATGTAGATTAATTTAAGGAACCTAGCACTCCTAGTGATGTGGAGACAATAGAGATGTTGATATGAGCGACCATGGAAATCCTAAAAAATACCCAGAAGTTCACATGAACATACATGGGAGTATAACAATGGGAAGCCTAAAAGAAATTAATTTATTAAGAATCCAAAATGGAAAGGCACCAATTGTTAATGAGAAGTTTTTGGAATATTTCCCACAATATGCTGATTATTTAGACCAACCTTTAATACATCATCATATAGGTGGAGGGGGACAAGCTATGCCTATTCCGCAAGATTTACATAGTGGAAGCGGGGGGGGGTTCATAATGTCGAAAAACAATTAGGCATTTGGGGTGGAGTAGATGATAGTGTATTTTCAGAATTACTTCAAAGTATTAAATCCATGACAATACGCACAAAAAAATGGAAGAATGTGAGGATAAAATAATGTCAGTAAAAAATGAAATGGATATGTTTTTTGAAAAATTTTTAAAAAAATACGAAGAAACAGCGGTAGGTTTACCTAGATGTCCTAAAAGGAAAAATATAGATCAGACAATATATATAGGTGAAACTGATTCCGAAGGATATAGTAAATGGAAACCGATACCATATGGTCGGGATGAAAGTTTTCTTAGATTGCTAGAGATATATGGAATTGAAAAGAATGAGGATATAGTAGAATATTTCAGTACATATTATTTTTTGAGAATTGATATAAAATTTAAAAATTATTTAATCAGCATAAATTCTGTAGAACCAAAAGATGAATATAAAAGTTTAAGACGGAAAATAGATGCATATACCGATTCAAATGGAAAAATAACGCATATACCGATTGGAGTAGAACAACAGAAGGCAAATTATAACGTCGTGGTGGAGGTAAAAACAGGAGTTGTTAAATTTGCAGATGACGAAAAAGGAAAAATGAGAAAAATTGCACCATCTTTGGAAGAATTTATAAAAGGATGGGAACCGTGGGTTTAAGCAAGTCGAAAAAGACGATGGATATAAACCACTAAGCCCCGGGAAAATGGAAAAATAACACAAGAGATGAGGAATGACGGATACGATAATTCTGACAAGTGCTATTGTCTTCTACAGTGTTTATTTAACGATGATGTATTGTTAATGAATTTTTATTAGATTAATTCCCGGACGGCTTTGAAGTGCACCATGAATATAATGAGCACCATGATCTGGTACATACATG
>NZ_QUEC01000061.1:0-4040 GCF_003478095.1 Clostridium sp. AF34-10BH | reverse complement strand
TAGGTCACAAATGTTTTTCAAAAAACACTTGACTATTTATAGTTTGTCACCTCATTTCGCATAAAAGAAACCGGTTTCATCTTGCTTGTCATTATTTTTACACGTTTTCACTTTTATGTCAATATATCAATTCATATAATCAATATGTTTGTATATTATACTGCATTTTTATTTCTTATATTTGTGTATAACGCACAAAGAAATCGGTTCCTATATTGTTTCTAATCTTCAATTTACATTTCTGTTACAAAATGTTATACTCTTATAGAGTGTTACAAAGCTAAGATCTAAACTCTCATGTGTTCGCACATATACGGGCAAAGAATCTTGGCACCGAAGCAGAGCGGATGTTGGAGTGCGTGGCACGAAACCGATCCGTAGACATTAAAATGGAGGGCTTTTTACCCCGACATCACATTACGAAAACAACAGGAGAAAATATGGCTTCTCAAAAAAAATCAATCACCTTTTCCGATATTGCACAATATACCGGTTTATCCAAAGCAACTATTTCCCGTTACTTTAATCAGCCTTCCTATCTTACACAGGAAAACATCGATATAATTTCAAAAGCCCTGAAAGAGCTGAACTATCAGGAAAACAAGCTTGCCCGAGTTTTTGCAAAAGGCAACAGTGAAATCATCGGTATTATTGTTCCGAACTTTTTTTATCAATTTTACAGTTATTTTCTAAATCATGTACTTAATACATACGAACAATATGGATTCAAATTTATTACTTTTCTTGGAAATAATGATTGCGAAGCAGAGAAAAAATGTTTGAACGAATTACTGGCTTATCAGATCATCGGTCTGATAGACCTAAGCCACAATCTTTCTTCTGAATATCTTTCCAGACTTAATATACCAGTCGTTTCTGTGGAAAGGGAAGACCGTTTTATCAGTAGTGTTAATACTAACAACTATTCTGGTGCGCGAATGGCCGTTGATCTTCTCCGCAGGAACAAATGTGAAATATATTTTCACGTAAACAGCTCTGTCCTACCCGCGGTTCCCGCTTATGGACGTATTCAGGGATTTTCAGATATCTGCTCAACATATCACCTTCCAAATGAGCTGATTCTTCGTCCATTTACAGATAATTATGAAGAATCCTATTCCTGTCTTCTGGATATCTATCAGACGGTCAAGGCTAAATACCCTGGGAAAAGAAAAGGGTTTTTCTTCTGTAACGATACTTATGCACACATATTTTTGAATATACTGGTCAAACACGGAGAGAATATTCCTGATGAATATCAGATCATTGGTTTTGACAACTCTCCAGACTCTTCACAGTCTATCATACCGATCACAACAATAAGCCAGGATATACCTGCTATTGCTCAAAGCGCAATCGATTTAATTGCGCATCAAATTAATCAAAGCAGCATTGACGGGCAGGCAGGCAGTGAATCTATTCAGCACATCATTATACAGCCAACTCTTATCGAAAGAGAAACAACCTCGTAAAATATAAAAAGCTGCTTTTGGCAGCTTTTTATATTTTATATCACATTCTATCGTTTCATTTCATCAAGTCCTATCCTGATGCATCCCATAATTCCCTGATCATCATTCAGGCTATAAGGTACTATATAATTATCTAAATCTCTTACGTACGGTGTATCTACATAATGATTCAACATCTTCTTATACTTCTCGCGGATCATCGCAAATAATTGTTTCTGATGCATTACTCCACCACCCAGTACAATCCTTTTGGGTGAATAAGTCAATGTAAAATCCACCAAAGCCTGAGCCAGATAATAACTTTCTATTTCCCATGCAACGGAATCCACAGGAAGTTCCTTTGCCTTTCTTCCAAAACGCTCTTCAATAGCCGGTCCCGATGCGAGTCCCTCCAGGCAATTGCCGTGATATGGACACCGTCCAGCGTAAGTATCTTCCGGATGTCTACTCAGCAATATATGTCCGGCTTCGGGATGCTGCATACCATGCACCGCTTTGCCGTCCAGAATCACTCCCACACCTATACCTGTTCCTACCGTTATATAGATGCTGCTGTCCAATCCTTTGGTAACTCCATAAGTAGCTTCTCCGATTGCAGAGGCATTTACGTCTGTATCCAGTCCTATTGGAAGCATAAACTCTTTTTTAATGCATCCAAGCAAATCAAAATTTCTCCATGGAATCTTTGGTGTAGACATAATATATCCATAAGTAGGGGATGTCCGATCCAGATCTACCGGCCCAAATGTTCCTATGCCAATAGCGTCTAAAGAATATTGGTGAAAAAATTCCAATATATCGGGCATTGTTTCCTCAGGCTTTCCAGTTGCAATTGAAACTCTTTCTAAAATTTGTCCATTTTCATCGCCAACAGCACATACCATTTTCGTGCCCCCAGCTTCCAATACTCCTATTCTCATTATTTTTCTCCTGTCTAAGTATATTTCAGCATATAAGTAACCGGTTTCTATTTAATAATATGCACGGCTTTATCTGATTGTCAAGTCATTCTGAGCAGCTTTTATACCCAATTTCTTGTACACTACCGCCATTATATCCTTTATCATTTCTATATCTGTCAATGCCTCACGCTCTGAAATTGTTGCGCTTCGATATTCCATCCTTTCTCTCTATGATTGTAAACGACAAGAAACTCTCTTTGCCCGTTTTTACTTAAAAAGCCGCCCTTACGGGATTGCCGCTGTCACAATCTCCGTAAGGGCGGTCCATTATCTCACCTTATTTACTTCCTCCGGGGGCTATACGGTTCCGGAGATCACTAGCGTGCTGACACCGGGGTTGATTCCCCAGGCTCCCGTGGTGGTATCCTGCGTGTAAGTCGCTGCGGGTACGGTGATCTTGCCCGCCACACTGGCGAACATGCCCGTAATCTCATCATAGGTATAATCGGCACCTTCCGTCCATGCGGTACCGTTAAAGGTAGCCGTCAGGTTCTTAAGCACCGGATTAAAGGTATCCGTGATCACCACTCCGGTCTCCTCCGTCGCTGCGGTATTGCCCAGATTCTGGATCACAAACGTATAGGTCAGCGTGCCATTTTCCGTAACGGGTACGGGGCTGACGGACTTCGTGATGGTAAGCAGAGACTGCTCCTCGGCATTAATGATCTCCCGCACCGTAATGGGTGTCACCACATTGGCGGTAATGACTGCCGTGTTGGTGATCGTCGCTTCCACTCCCAGAGGTGCATAGGAATTCAGCTCCGCTTCATAGACAACGATAGCATTGCCCTAGGCGGGAATGGTCAGTCCGCTCACAGTGAGAGGCGGGCCTGCCGTAACCACGGGAGTGGGCTGCAATACGCCGTCAATATAGTATTTAATGGTTCCGGGGATATAGGTTAACGGTGTCAGTTCTCTTTCGCCGAAATCATATTCTCCCAGATCATCCTCCAGTGTTGCTCCGGTAAATGCCGTCTGACCGGAGTTTACAATACTGATAATATAGGTCACATTATCCCTCTGTCCGTAAGTCTCCCGGACTGCCGTCTTGGTAGCCGACAGTACCTCCCGGATCTCTCCTACCACAATGTTCGAATTGGTGACTTCATCACCGTAGCGAAGCTGCGCCTGATTCGTAAATCTTGCCATATATTTTCATCCTTCCATTTTATTCAGGGTTACTATAATATATGACTTTTTCTAACCAGGTTGACAGATTCCGCCATGGGATTTCTTGACTTTCCATTTGGGGGTCGATATGATGGATATATTGATGTGTCTATTCTACAGGAGAAAAGGGCTATGAAGAAAAAAAGTATTTAGCATCCTCCAGATCGGCGATAAAAGCAATCCTCTGAGCCGGCTTTTCGACATTTTTATTGCGGTGGTCATCTGTGCCAATATTCTGGTGACTTTTTTACAGACATTTGACGAACTAACCTTTTTATTTCCTGCATTTCATGTCATAGAAGTCATTACTATCCTGATCTTCTGCGTGGAATACATTCTGCGGATCTGGACTGCGGACTATCTATATCCTGATAAAAACGAGTTCCGCTCCCGGCTGCGGTTTCTGATCTCCTTCGACGGCATTATCGACCTGCTG
>NZ_QUEC01000060.1:0-6131 GCF_003478095.1 Clostridium sp. AF34-10BH | reverse complement strand
GCCAAGGGCTACGGGGATTTGATAGCATTTCTTTACTAACTTTCCATTTACATAAAAACCCCCGGCCAAATAACCAGCCGGGGGATTGCACTATTCTTATAATTTTATGCCAGAGGGAACTTGAAATATCTCTTAGCGTTGTTGTAGGAGATATCGGTTACGATCTCGGACAGAGTATCGTAATCTGCAGGGAATTCACCACTCTCTACCCAGTTACCGATCAGGTTGCACAGGATACGACGGAAGTACTCGTGTCTGGTATAGGACAGGAAGCTTCTGGAATCGGTCAGCATTCCAACGAATCCGGACAGGTTGCCCAGGTTAGCCAGGGAGATCATCTGATCCTGCATACCGGTCTTGTGATCGTTGAACCACCAAGCGGAACCCTGCTGGATCTTGGCAACAGCGGTGGAATCCTGGAAGCATCCGAGGATGGTACCGATGGCCTGGTTGTCGTTGGGATTCAGGCTGTAGATGACAGTTCTGGGCAGCTCGTCGGTTACGATCAGAGCGTTCAGGAAGTCAGCCATCTGTGCGGAAGGAGCGTAGTTGTTGATGCAGTCGTAACCGGTATCGGGACCCAGCTTCTCGAACATCAGAGTATTGTTGTCACGCTTACAACCGTAATGCAACTGCATAGCCCAGTCAAGCTTGTGATATTCCTTGCCTACGAACAGCATGAAAGCGGTCTTGAACTTCAGTTCCTCTTCCTTGGTCAGAACCATCTTGTTCAGTCTCTTTAAGAAGATCTCTTCCAGCTCATCGTCGGAAGCGGGATAGTACATTACATACTCCAGAGCATGGTCAGATACGTTACAACCCATGGATGCGAAGAAAGCCATACGGTTCTTCAGAGCTTCCTTTAAGCTTGCGAAGGAGTTGATCTCGGTCATGCCTGCAGCAGCAGCCAGCTTCTCCAGATAATCCAGATAATCGGGCTTCTCGATGTTCATAGCTTTGTCAGGTCTCCATGCGGGCAGAACCTTTACATCGAAAGTATCATCTGCAGCCAGCTTCTTGTGCCACTCCAGAGAATCAATAGGATCATCGGTGGTGCAGATCAGGGTAACATTGCTCTGCTTGATCAGATTACGAACGCTCATGGAAGGCTGCTGCAGTTTTTCATTGCACAGGTTCCATACTTCATCAGCGGTATTCTTGTTCAGAACGCCGGTGTAACCGAAGTATCTCTGCAGTTCAAGATGGCTCCAGTGGAACAGGGGGTTGCCGATAGCCTTGCCCAGGCACTCAGCCCATTTGCAGAACTTCTCGTAATCGGAAGCGTCACCGGTGATGTACTTTTCGTCCACACCGCAGGAACGCATGAAACGCCACTTGTAGTGATCGCCGCCCAACCATACCTGAGTGATGTTGTCGAACTGACGATCCTCAGCAATCTCCTTGGGATTGATATGGCAATGGTAGTCCAGAATCGGTGTTTTTTCTGCGTAGTCGTGGAACAGCTTTTTGGCGGTCTCGGTCTCTAACAGAAAGTCCTTGTCCATAAATGCTTTCATTTTAAAAATCCTCCATGTTCATATGAGTCAGATCCGGTAGGGATCCGGCGACTATAGTGATAAATATAGAAAAGGGGTGATTTGCAGCTCCCCCGTGCTGTCATAAACAAATGCCTATATGTGCCGCAAGCTACTTTGTGGTACCGCGTTTTACCAGTTCACCGGAGAATACAGTCTTCTTCGGCATCTCGCTTCCGCCCAGAACGCCCATCAGCGTTGTGATCAGATGCTGGCAGAGTGTTTCCAGTTTATTGTCGATACTGGTCAGCTCCGGATCGCAGCAGTTCACCAGCATGGAATTATTATAACCGATGATAGCCAGATCCTCCGGAATCCGCAGCTTCATTTCACGGGCGTATTTCAGAGCACCCAGTGCCAGAGAATCGTCAGCAGCAATGACACCGTGGAAGGTGATTCCCTTTGCATGCAGCTTCAGCAGCTGGTCTGCCATAGCGGGAATATCTTCATGAGATCCCTGATAGAGCTGCAGGAAGCTTCCGTTGGTCAGAAGTCCTTTTTCCTCCATGGCGGCACGGTAACCGGCCAGCTTTTTCTTACCACTGTAAGAAGTGGAGTTGTAGAAGTACAGGATGTCTTCCACTCCGGAACGGATCATTTCCATGGTGGCATCATATATGGAAGTAAAATCATCCGATACGATGCTGTAAACATTGGGAGCGTCCATGGCTGCATTCAACAGCATCACAGGCACCTGTCCGGCAGCGCCGAGGATGTATTTGTTGTCATCTTCCTTCTCGTAGATAAAATTGGAACCTACTAATATAATGCCGTCCACTTTTTTCGTGATCAGAAGGTTCATGGAACTTGCTTTGGTATCCAGATCATAACCGGTACAGCACAGGATGCTGTCGTAACCGTTGGCCCGAAGCTTCTGCTCAATATAGTAGATCGCTTTGGCAAGGTACGGATCCGAACTGTCGGCACACATGATACCGATGGTCTTCATGGTGTTGAGACCTAATCCCCTGGCGAATGCGTTGGGAGTGTACTCGTACTGGTTGATCACATCCAGCACTTTTTTCTTGGTTTTCTCGCTTACATTGTTGCTTCCGTTGAGTACGCGGGAAACAGTAGCAATAGAGACACCGGCCTTTTCAGAAATATCGTAAATTGTCATCTGTGGCTTCCTCTCTGCTTCTATGTAACAGTGTGTAAAAAGATATGTAAGAAAAATGTAAGTAGTTACATAAAAAAGCTATATCTGAATTATAACGAAAGACTTCTCTTTTTTCAAGATACTTTTTCAACTTCTCATATGTCAAAAATTTATCAAAGCGAAATATTGCTGATAAAAGCGGTAGTTTCACGAAAATAAAACTTTCTTTTTTTGGTGATTGACGAAACCATTTTTTTGAAGTAAAATGAATCATGAAAGTACTTACATAAACTTCCTACAATTCAGACCAAAGACAATGCCCCGGGCGGCGTAACAGATTCGTTCGTAAGGCGTGCCGGGGAAAGTAAGTGCAGGTAATAGAGTGCCGTAAGACGGTGCAGATAGGATACGCTAAGCGTAGAATGGAGGACAAAATGGATATCTTAAACAAGGCAAAGACCGGTAAAAAGGAAAGACCTATCAAGGTGGTACAGTTCGGCGAGGGTAATTTCTTACGTGGATTCGTAGATTACATGATCGACATCGCTAACGAGCAGGGCAAGTTCGATGGAGACATCGTTCTGATCAAACCCATCGAGTTCGGTAACCTGGATATGTTCCACAAGCAGGACTGCCAGTATACTGTATCCCTTCGCGGTAATGTGAACGGTGAAGCCAAGATTATTAATAGAATCGTAACCAGTGTTGCAGATGCTGTAGACACTTATAATGAATATGACAAGTACATGGGACTTGCCGAGATCGATACCTTACGTTTCGTAGTATCCAACACCACCGAGGCAGGTATCGTATATGATGATACCGATAAGTTTGAATTAGAGCCTCCCAAGACTTTCCCCGGCAAGCTGACCAAGTTCTTATATCACAGATTCGAGACCTTCAAGGGTGATATGAGCAAGGGTCTGGTAATGCTTCCCGTAGAGCTGATCGATGACAACGGTATTATGCTGAAGAAGTGTGTAATGCAGCTGATCGAGCTGTGGGGACTGGGCGATGAGTTCAAGAAGTGGGTAGATGAGGCATGTGTATTCACCTCTACTCTGGTAGACCGTATCATTACCGGTTATCCCCGTGCTACCGAGAAGGAAGAATGGGAGAAGCTGGGTTACGAAGACCACATCATGGTAACCGGTGAGCCGTTTGCTCTGTGGGTTATCGAATCCGCTAAGGACATCAGCAAGGAATTCCCTCTTCCCGATGCAGGACTTCCTGTTATCTTCACTGACAATCAGAAGCCTTATAAGCAGAGAAAGGTTCGTATCCTGAACGGTGCGCATACCTCTTTCGTACTGGCTTCTTACCTGTGCGGCAACGACATCGTAAGACAGTCCATGCATGATGACGATATCCGTAACTTCATGCTGAAGACCATTTATGACGAAGTAATCCCTACCCTGTCTCTGCCTGAGGAGGAACTGAAGCAGTTTGCAGGTGAGGTTGTAAACCGTTTCGACAATCCTTATGTAGATCATGCACTGCTTGCTATCTCCCTGAACTCCGTATCCAAGTGGAGAGCAAGATGTATGCCCAGCCTGTTAGGCTATGTTGAGAAGACCGGTAAGCTTCCCGCTCATCTGACCTTCTCCATTGCAGCACTGATGGCATTCTACCATGGCACCGAGATCCGCGATAAGGCTCTGATCGGTCATAGAGACGGTCAGGAATACAACATCATGGATGACAAAGCAGTTCTGGAGTTCTTCGCAGCAAATTGTGAGAAGGACACCAAGACTTTCGTAACTTCCTTCCTTGGTAATGAAGACTTCTTCGGCCAGGATCTGAACAAGGTTCCCGGACTGACCGATGCAGTTGTAGCATACCTGGATGATATTAAGGCAAATGGCATGAGGGCAGCATTATGCAAGATTTCTTAAAAATTAATGACAATGATAATGTAGTCGTAGCATTAAATACGATTCCTGCCGGTGAGAAGATCACAGTCTCTGTAGGTGACGGTCAGAAGACCGTTACCGCCAGAGAGGAGATCCCAGCAGGACATAAG
Source organism: Clostridium sp. AF34-10BH (assembly GCF_003478095.1). Taxonomy (NCBI): domain Bacteria; kingdom Bacillati; phylum Bacillota; class Clostridia; order Eubacteriales; family Clostridiaceae; genus Clostridium; species Clostridium sp. AF34-10BH. Next base: position 1,474 of record NZ_QUEC01000060.1, on the reverse strand, counting down.
ATGGCTATTTTTGATATTCCCGAAGGCGGCGAGGTCATCAAATACGGTTACCGTATCGGTAATGCCAAGGAGAACATCACAGAGGGCAGCTGGATCCATACTCATAATGTAAAGACCGCTCTGGGCGATCTGCTGGAGTACACCTACAACCCCACTCCGGTAGAGGAGAAGAAGACGGAAGATGTGACTTTTATGGGCTTCAACCGTCCGGACGGCAAAGTAGGTGTTCGTAACGAGATCTGGGTCATCCCCACCGTTGGCTGTGTCAACAACGTGGCAACCGCTATTGCAAAACAGGCCAATGCATTCGTTAAGGGTAGTGTGGAAGAGGTTATCGCATTCCCTCATCCCTATGGTTGTTCCCAGATGGGTGATGACCAGGAGCATACCCGTAAGATTCTTGCAGACCTGATCAATCATCCCAATGCAGGTGGTGTTCTGGTACTGGGACTGGGCTGTGAGAACAGCAACATTGATGTATTAAAGCCTTACATTGGCGATTATGATGAGAACCGTGTGAAATTCCTGGTATGTCAGGAGCACGAGGATGAAATCGCAGATTCCGTAGAGGTGATCAAGGGCCTGATTGATTATGCTTCCAAGTTCGAGAGAGAGCCCATCAGCGTAAGCAAGCTGGTCATCGGTATGAAGTGCGGCGGCAGTGACGGACTGTCCGGTATTACCGCCAACCCTCTGGTAGGACGTTTCTCCGATCTGCTGATCTCCAAGGGTGGCACCACCATCCTGACCGAGGTTCCCGAGATGTTCGGTGCAGAGACCATTCTGATGAACCGTTGTGCCAACGAGGAACTGTTCCACCAGACCGTAGATCTGATCAATGACTTCAAGAATTATTTCAAGAGTCACAATCAGACTATTTACGAGAATCCTTCTCCGGGCAACAAAAAGGGAGGTATCTCCACTCTGGAGGACAAGTCTCTGGGATGTACCCAGAAGTCCGGAAGTGCCCTGGTCAAGGGTGTATTGCAGTATGGTGATACGGTGAAGACTCCGGGACTGAACCTTTTGTCCGCACCGGGCAATGATCTGGTAGCAGCTACCGCACTGGCAGCCGCAGGAGCACATATCGTACTGTTTACCACAGGACGTGGAACTCCTTTCGCATCTCCGGTTCCTACCATGAAGATCGCGACCAACTCCCGCCTGGCAGGCAAAAAGTCCAACTGGATCGATTTCAATGCCGGCGTACTGGTAGAGGATAAGACCATGGAAGAGGAGACCAAGGCTTTGTTTGATCTGGTAGTGGAGACTGCTTCCGGCAGGCAGGTATGCAGCGAGGCAGCAGGCTTCCATGATATGGCTATTTTCAAGCAGGGTGTAACTCTGTAAAAGATCATACACAAAACGGCGTTCTTTTGTTACAATAAACGGGCAGGAGAACGCCTTTGTTATATAGGAGGAAGAGTGAAAAATAAAGTAGATTTTTGGGCGCACTTATATAAGGGTTCATAAA
>NZ_QUEC01000006.1:0-126283 GCF_003478095.1 Clostridium sp. AF34-10BH | reverse complement strand
AGGCTGTTATTCTGGATCTGGATTCCACTCTTCTTGATGCATACGGCAGACAGGAAGGCAGAGCCTTTAACTTTCACTATCAGAGCAATGGTTATCATCCACTTGTCTGTTATGATGGAATGACCGGGGATCTGATAAAAATCCAGCTGCGTGATGGAACACAGTATTCCTACACCGGAGTAGTTGATTTTTTGCAGCCGGTACTGGGTGAATATCTGCATGACTATCCGGAAATCCCTATTCTACTTCGTGGTGATAGCGGTTTTTCTACGCCTGATCTTTATAAGCAGTGTGAGGAAAACGGCACAAGCTATGTGATCCGGCTGAAGGAGAATGTTTTCTTTCCATTGCGGATCCCCATCTGTATGAAGTAGGTTGGATCCTTGGATTTTCTGTCATACCAAATCTTCATACTTCATTATAACACACCACACAACATATAATTTAAGAGAATTTGACAAAAAAAATACCGCATTTCTGCGGCTTGTATGGATTTTAGGGTTGAGCAAGTGGCGAAGACCCGTCAAGTTAAAAATCGAACATATTTTTGGAATATATGTTTGCTTTTTACTTTTTGCTATGCTATAATCGTTATATAAATCAGTAAGAACAGATGTTTTACGGAGGTCATTTATGGGCTATGGAAAAATTACTGCCAAGCAGCAGGAAATATTAGATTATATCAAAGATGAGATTTTAAAAAGAGGCTATCCCCCCACAGTGCGTGAGATATGTGAGACGGTGAACTTAAAATCCACCTCTTCCGTTCATTCTCATCTGGAGACATTGGAGAAGAACGGCTATATCCGCAGAGACCCCACCAAGCCCCGTGCCATTGAGATCTGCGACGACAGCTTCCAGATGGTGCGTACCGAGATGGTCAGCCTCCCCGTGATCGGTAATGTTGCTGCCGGGCAGCCTATTCTGGCCGAAGAGAACGTTCAGGACTACTTCCCTGTTCCCGCCGATGTAGTACCCAAGGGAGAATCCTTCATTCTGAATGTCCGCGGAGAGTCCATGATCAATGCCGGTATTTTCAACGGTGACCGTGTCTTCGTTCATGTCCAGAACACAGCGAATAACGGTGAGATCGTTGTGGCCCTGATCGATGATTCCGCTACCGTCAAGACTTTCTATAAGGAGAAGGGACATATCCGTCTCCAGCCGGAGAACGACACCATGGATCCTATCATTGTAGATGACTGTCAGATCCTTGGCACCGTGTTCGGTGTATTCCGCTTTTACAGATAGCAAAACAGCCTGCAGCATGATTAGCTGCAGGCTGTTTTTAACTATATTTTACATTTAGTTCTCTGGGAATCTTACTTTCATATAAGAAATGATCTCATCCACACATCTTTCATATCCCAGCTTGGAGCTGTCCAGACACAGATCGTAATTTCTTGCATCTGTCCATTCCCGTCCGGTATGATACTTATAGTACTCCGCACGGTGCTTATCTGTCTTATTGATAAAGCGCTCCAATTCCTTCGGGCTCATGCTATGCTTCTTCGCTGCGCCTTCCAGACAATATTCCTTCGGGGCATGAATAAATACGCTGAGGACATTCGGATAATCCTTCAACACATAATCCGCACACCGTCCGATAATGACACAGGATTCCTCCTTTGCCAGATCCCGGATGATCTTCGCCTGATAGTTAAACAGATTGTCCGTGGAGGTAAAATCATCACTTTCCGGAGGAATCAGTTCCCCGTGATACTCCTTTTTCGCAATATGGAACAGCTTCGTGCTCTTCACTTTTTCATCTGCATTTACGAACAGCGCTTCATTGATGCCACTGTCATCACTTGCCAGCTTCATCAGCTCCTTGTCATAGTAATGAACATTCAGCTTCTTCGCCAACATCTCACCGATGGTTCGCCCGCCGCTTCCATACTGTCTTGCAATGGTAATGACTACATTATTCATTTCGATCACCATACCTTTCTGTCTCTGCTGCTTCCACCCGCAGCGGCTTAAATCAAGAGTTATTCACCCAGATATGCTTTCTTAATGGAATCATTATTCAGAAGGTCGCTTGCCTTGCCTTCCAGAACAATCTTACCGGTCTCCAATACATAAGCTCTGTCTGCGATGGACAATGCCTTCTTCGCATTCTGCTCTACCAGCAGAACTGTAGTACCGCTCTTGCTTACTTCCTGGATAATATCAAAAATCTCATTTACAAAAATAGGGGACAGTCCCATGGACGGCTCATCCATTAAAATAATCTTGGGATGAGACATTAATGCTCTACCCATGGCCAGCATCTGCTGTTCACCACCACTCAAGGTACCCGCCATCTGATTCTGACGTTCCTTCAAACGGGGAAAGCGTTCAAATACGGTCTCCAGAGTCTGCGCGATCTCTTCTTTATCTTTTCTGGTGTAGGCACCCATCATCAGATTCTGTAATACGGAAAGCTGTGCGAAAACACGTCTTCCTTCCGGAACATGCGCCATACCCATGGATACGATCTTATGTCCGGGAATCTTGACCAGATCCTGACCTTCAAAAGTAATGGTTCCTTCCTTCGGTGTCAGCAGACCGGATACGGTGTGCAGGATCGTTGTCTTACCGGCGCCGTTGGCTCCGATCAGTGCAATGACCTCTCCCTCATCTACGTGAAAGGAGACACCCTTTATGGCCTGTATCATGCCGTAATATACTTTGATATCATTTACCTCTAACATTGCCATAGCCATCTATCCTCCTATTCGCCCAGATAAGCCTTGATGACTTCCGGATTGTTCAGCACATCACTGGTCTTGCCCTGACACAGGACACGGCCAAAGTTCAGAACCGTAAGTTCCTCACAGATTCCGCCTACCAGTTTCATATCATGCTCGATCAGAAGGATCGTCATATCAAAATGCTCTCTGACAAAACGGATGGTCTCCATCAGTTCCAGCGTCTCGTTAGGGTTCATACCTGCAGCAGGCTCATCTAACAGAAGGAGCTTGGGCTTGGTAGCCAGTGCTCTCGCAATCTCCAACTTTCTCTGCTTACCATAGGGAAGATTGTCCGCCAGTGTTTCCGCTTCCTCTTCCAATCCGAATACCTTCAGAAGCTCCATGGCCTCCTCCGTCATCTGCTTTTCTACTTTATAATATTTCGGCAGACGTAAAATACCGGTAACCGTGCTGTAGCTCATATGATTATGCAGACCTACTTTTACATTGTCTATCACAGACAGATCCTTGAACAGTCGAATATTCTGGAAGGTTCTTGCAATTCCTGCCTGATTGATTTCGATGGTCTTTTTACCGGTAACATCCTTTCCATCCAGCGTAATAATACCCTCTGTGGGCTTATATACACCTGTCAAAAGGTTGAATACGGTGGTCTTACCTGCACCGTTGGGACCGATCAGTCCGTACAGGGAACCTTTTTCAATCTTAATATTGAAATCATCTACCGCACGAAGTCCGCCGAAAGAAATGCCTAAATTTTTTGCCTCTAATAATGCCATGATTATTCAGCCTCCTTTTTCACAGACTTCTTGAATCTGGCTGCCACTTTTTCTCTCCATTCAATACACTTCGGAGCCCAGTTGAACAGCATCATTACGATCAGTACGATGGAATAGATCAGCATACGATAATCGTTCAGACCACGCAGTAACTCCGGTAACAGGGTAAGGATTACAGAAGCAATAATGGAACCGCGAATATTACCGATGCCACCCAGTACAACGAATACCAGTATCATAATAGACATGTTATATCCAAAGTTCTTGGGTAATGCCGTCAGTGTGGACAGATTATGCGCATACAGTACGCCTGCTACACCTGCAAGTGCCGCAGAAATGGAGAATGCCATCAGTTTATACTTTGTAATATGAATTCCTACGGATTCCGCCGCAATGGTATTGTCACGAATTGCCATGATGGCACGTCCGTCTCTGGAGTGAATCAGGTTCAATACAATAAACAATGTGATCAGCAATAACACAATACCAATGGTAAAGCTGGAATCATGAGGGGTTCCGGTGATACCCTGTGCACCTTTGATAATAACGTCTCCGTCCTCTGACATGTTCAGATCCATGGTATTGGTAAAGGAGATATGGAATCCATTCTCATCCCGGCCTACAAACATAATATTTACCAGATTCTTAATGATTTCGCCAAAAGCCAGTGTTACGATTGCCAGATAGTCACCCTTCAAACGAAGTACGGGGATACCGATCAGCAGTCCGAACACACCTGCAAAAAATGCACCGATCAGAATAGCAAAGAAAAAGCGAAGTCCGGAAGGCATTGCGCTATTCTCCATGACTTTGGAGAAAAATGCGCTGGTGAATGCTCCGATACACATAAATCCTGCATGTCCAAGGCTCAGTTCTCCCAGAATACCTACGGTAAGGTTCAGAGATACCGCCAGAATTGCATAAGTACACAGAGGAACCAATAGTCCCTGGATCAAGCTGCTCACACTGCCGGCAGACACCAGAATCTGCATGATGACATAAGCTGCAATCACCATTCCGTAAGTAATAAGATTATCCCGGAAGGTTTTATTTATTTTCTTATTCGATAATTTCTTCATATTATGTACCTGCCTCTTCCCTTATACTTTTTCCTGAATATTCTTGCCAAACAGTCCGGCAGGTTTTACCAGAAGCACAACGATCAAAACTGCAAATACAATAGCATCAGCCATCTGGGAAGAAATATAGGCTTTACCAAAGATTTCGATAATCCCCAACAATATACCACCAACCAGAGCACCGGGGATAGATCCGATTCCGCCAAATACAGCCGCCACGAAAGCTTTAATACCGGGCATGGAACCGGTGTACGGTGTCAGGGAAGGATATGCGGAACATAACAGAACTCCCGCTACAGCGGCCAGTCCGGATCCGATGGCAAAAGTCAGTGCAATGGTTCCGTCCACATTGATACCCATCAGCTGTGCAGCCCCCTTATCCTCGGATACTGCTAACATTGCCTGTCCTGCTTTGGTCTTGTTGATAAAAAGCATCAGACCTGCCATAATGATCAGACAGGTAACAATCGTAACGATGGTCTCTCCGGTAATATTGATCTGTCCGTCTGCCAGCTTCACAGCGGGAACGGATACTACAGAAGTAAATGCCTTGGCATTTGCACCAAAGATCAAAAGAGCTACATTCTGCAGCAGATAGCTGACACCGATTGCGGTGATCAGAACCGCTAACGGAGAAGAAGCCTTTCTTAAAGGCTTGTATGCTACTTTTTCAATAGCCATTCCCAACAGGGTGCAGGCGATAACAGCTGCCAGAACACCGATCACAGGAGAAAGTCCCATGGTACTGCACATTGTATAAGTAATAAATGCACCGACCATAATGACATCACCATGTGCGAAATTCAGCATTTTGGCAATACCATATACCATGGTATAGCCTAATGCGATCAGCGCATAGACACTTCCAAGGCTGATACCGTTGATCAGATAACTGATAAAACTCATGTGAACTACCTCCATTCATGCGAATGCACAAATTATCATATAAAATAAAGTATAACAGAACATACCGGGAAAAACAACTGCTCTCCCATTATTGCAAAGTCTCTGACATTAAGCAAAGAGGGCTACCCTGCGGTAACCCTCTTTGGAAACTTTATCAGCAAAATTACATAGCCTTGTAAGCACCATTCTCGATCACAACAGCCTTAGGAGCCTTGTTAGCCTCACCGTCTGCGGTCCAGGTCATGCCGTTACCGGTCAGACCATCTACAGTGATCTCTGTCATGGCAGCCTTCATACCATCACAAATATCAGAAACACTCATATCAGGAGTAACACCGCTCTTCTCGATAGCAGCCTTGATCACATAGATAGCATCATAGCTGTCTGCTGCGAACTGGTTGGGAGTCTCACCGTATTTTTCCTTATACTTAGTTACGAAAGACTGGGTCAGATCATCGGTTGCATCAGCTGCGAAAGGAGTTAACAGCATAACGCCTTCGGTCAGAGATACATCAAAATTATCTACACCACCGAGAATACCATCCATACCATCACATGAGAACCACTTGGGAGCATAACCCATAGCAGCTGCCTGTGTAAGGATAAGTGCGGATTCCTGATAATAAATAGGAAGGAATACCATGTCTGCTCCGGCATCCTTTGCCTTTTGTAACTGTACGGAGAAATCCGTCTTGTTATCAGCAGTAAATGCTTCTGCAGCTACTACTTCAAAGGGCTGGTTTTCAGCTTCCTTTACAAACTTCTCATAAATACCGGAAGAATATACATCGGAGCTGTCATAAATAACAGCAATCTTCTCAGCCAGACCATTCTCACCAATATACTGTGCGGATGCAAGACCCTGGTTAGGATTGGAGAAGCATACGCGGAAGTTGTTATCATACTGAACACATTCTACTGCAGATCCGGAAGGAGTGATCTGGAACATATTGTCTTCTTTGGTCTTGTCGGTAACCGCAATACATGCTCCACTGGTGGTAGATCCGTCGAGGACCTGTGCGCCCCAGTCCTTTAATGCATTATAAGCATTTACGGATTTCTCAGCATCTGCCTCGTCATCCTGGAACTTGAACTCTACCTGATAGCCGTTGATACCACCTGCTGCATTGATCTCTTCTACTGCGATCTCTGCACCATGCTGTACAGCCAGTCCATAAACTGCTGCGCCACCGGTGGTAGGTCCGATACCGCCAATTTTGAATACACTGCCGGATGCTGCACCGTTGTCAGCTGCTGCGCTCTCAGTTGCTGCGTTAGTACCGGTTGCAGCGGAACCATTGTCTGTATTGCCGCAACCAGCCATAGCCATAACCATGGCAGATGCTACAACAACACTTAACACCTTGTTGAATTTCTTCATAATATCTTCCTCCTTTTTAACAATGTATACAAATATACAATGTATAATTGTTATTTTTGTATATTACTCGCTTCTATTTCCTTTGTCAATGGACTTTATTTTCTAATTTGATGTTTTTTGACATTAAAATAGATCAACAAAGCTTAATTTTTATTTAAAAGTAGTATATTTTTTATTTTTGGGGGTAAGACTATCTATGAAACAATCATTAAATAGAAACTTCAAAAAAATGTCTGTATGGATTTTGCAGCAGCAAATTTCATACAGACAGGATAAGGAGATTTTATGGGTAATAAATATTTGGACGGAACCGCTCTCACCATAGCTATAATAGGTGCAGTGAACTGGGGGCTGATCGGGCTTTTCCGCTTTGATCTTGTAGCCTTCCTGTTCGGTGACATGTCCTGGTTTTCCAGAATTGTATATGTTTTGGTGGGAATCAGCGGACTCTATCTCATCAGCTTCTTTCTCCATCTGGGAGACAGCGAAGCTTAAAGTTCCTCTACGGGAATCTGTACGCCATCTCTCCAGATACGTTCCAGATCATAGAGCAGACGGTTTTCCTTGTCAAAGACATGTACGATCACATCGCCAAAGTCTAACAGTACCCAGTTGGCTGTCTCATAGCCTTCGGTCTGTCTGGCAGGGAAACCGGCTCTTCCCAGCTTTTCCTCTACATTATCACACAGTGCCTGGATCTGGCTAGAGTTATTGCCTCCCGCGATAATAAAATAATCTGCAATTACAGACACATTACTGATGTCTATTACTTTGATATCCTCTGCTTTTTTATCTTCCAGCGCCTCTACGGCCAGTTTTGCCATTTTTCTGGATTCTTCACTCATGCTAACTCCTCACACTTTCTATTTTATTTATCCATTCTTCTTATAATAGTTATAGGTTTCTTCTGTCATGGGATCCATCTCACCGTCCCCCGATTTCAGATATTCCAGCGTATCCTCTAAAATCTTCGTCACGGCAGCATCCAGATCCGTAAATGCCAGGTGGCGTATCTGGGTAAGGTTCGGTGCCTGTTTTCTCCCCGGTTCAATATAATCTGCGGTAAAAATGATCTTCTCCAGAAGTGTCATACCCGGACGCCCTGTGGTATGATATAAAATTGCACTTAAGATCTCAGGATCTTCGATTTTATATTCCTTTTTTGCCAGATAGCTTCCCACTCTGGCATGTAAAAGATAGGGATTGCGCGTTTCCACATCCGTCGCCGGAAGATGATACTTTTCGCAGGCAGACAAAAGTTTATCATTTTCCATGCATTTGGCACAATCATGAAGCAGTCCCGCAATCTGTGCACGCTCCATATCTTCGCCGTATCGCATGGCAAGGGCCGCCGCTGTGTATTCTACCCCCAATGTATGGGTAAAGCGCTTGGGATCCTGTACTTTTTGCATCTCTTTGGTCAGTTTTTTTAAGATATCACTCATCCAGGTAAAGCCCCTTTTCTTCCATATATTCCCTCACTGCTTCCGGCACAAGATAGCGCACGGAAAGACCTTCGGATCTTCTCGCACGGATTTCCGAAGAAGATATCTCAATTCTTCGAAAAGAGAGCAACTGTATCTTCGCAGAAAAATGTTCCTCCAACTGCCTGATCTTCTCCTGCATTCCCTTCATATCCGCATCTCCCCGCACCGCAGCTATAATCTCGCAGGCAGCAAACAGTCGGTCTGCGCATTTCCATTGTTCCATGGTAAACAGGCAGTCAGCCCCACAGATGAAATAAAAAAGATGTTCCGGATATTCTCTGTGCAGCTGCTCCATGGTCTCATAGCTATAGGAATTTCCGGGACGCTTTATCTCAATGTCCAGGCAGCGGAATCTATCATTATCTGCGATAGCAAGTTGTACCATATCATAGCGTTCTGTTCCGGGCAGAATTGTAATGCCGTCTTTTGTCTTCAGATAAGAACAACCCGTTGGTATCATCCAGACCTGGTCTAAGTGTGCCGACTCCAGCGCCTGTTCAGCCAGCATCAGATGTCCTATGTGGATTGGGTTAAAGGTGCCACCCATAATGCCTATTCTGCTCATGCTTCCTCATCCCTTTGCACGCAGTTATCATTCTTGATTGGTTCTCGTCGGCTATGCTCTGACCTTATCTGGGCAGTTCGATCTTCGGCTTGTCCTTGTCGGGCTTGTACAATACGATCTTCTTGCCGATCACCTGTACGACCTGGGAATGGGTACGCTCCGCCACCATCTCCGCAATAGCTCTGGGGTCGTCAAAACAGTTCTTCAGAACACCGATCTTGATCAGTTCATTATTATTAAAGGATTCACCAATAGCTGCGGTGAGTTCCGGAGTCAGGCTGGATTTACCCACCTGAAAAATGGGATTCAGATTGCTGGCCAGACTCATTAAATAAGCTCTCTGTTTGCTTGTCATAATCTATCTTTTCCTTTCACAAACTTACTTATAGTAATCAAAGGACAGACCGTACATGCGTACCGTATCGCCCTCCTGGATACCCAGTGCTTCCAGTTCCTCTAAAATACCGGTATCCTTCAGGAAATTCTGGAAGAAGGTAAATCCCTTCTCACTGTCCAGATTGGTGTATCCCAGCATCTTCTCGATCTTGGGTCCTTCTACAACGTACTCGTCCTCTTCTTCATCATAGGTTACGGTGTAAGCATCCTCCACAGATCCTGTCATACTCTCCGGGAAGTACTCCTGCGCAAAGACAGTGGTCTCTTCTCCGATGTTAGCAAGCATATCGTTCACTTCGTATAACAGTTCCTTTACGCCCTGACCGGTTACTGCAGACATAGGGAACACCTTGATGCCCTTCGGTTCAAACTCTGCCCGGATTGCAGCTACCGGATCGGATCCATCCTCCGTATAGATAGCGTCAATCTTATTCGCCGCGATCACCTGAGGTCTGGCTGCAATCTCCGGATTATAGGCTTCCAGTTCTTTATTGATGGCATAGATATCCTGAATGGGATCTCTTCCCTCCGTACCGGCCGCATCCACGATATGGATGATCACCTTGGTACGTTCGATGTGGCGCAGGAATTCGTGTCCCAGACCGATTCCCTCGGAAGCTCCCTCGATCAGTCCCGGAATATCCGCAATGACGAAACCACCGGTTCCTTCCAGATCCACTACACCCAGATTCGGATTCAGGGTCGTGAAATGATAGTTGGCAATCTTGGGTCTGGCATTGGTCACTCTGGACAGGAACGTGGATTTACCAACATTGGGAAATCCTACCAGTCCGACATCAGCGATCACCTTCAGTTCCAGCAGAAGTTCCAGTTCCTGTGCAGCCTGTCCCGGCTGTGCATACTTGGGTGCCTGCATGGTACTGGTAGCATAATGCTGGTTGCCGTTACCGCCCTTGCCGCCTTTTAAGAGAACAACCCGTTTGTTGTCCCCCGACATATCCGTAATTACCTGCCCGCTCTGTGCTTCTTTGATCACGGTTCCCGCAGGGACTTTGATAATGATGTCTTCTCCGTCCTTGCCGCGGCAGTTTTTCTTGCCGCCCTCTTCCCCGTCTCCGGCCTTGTACTTACGGATGTGCCGGAAATCGATCAGGGTATTCAGTCCCTCATCTACAACAAAGATCACGTCACCGCCGTGACCACCATCGCCACCGTCAGGGCCGCCACTGGGAACATATTTTTCGCGGCGAAAGGACACATGACCATCTCCGCCTTTACCGCTTCTTACGTAAATTTTAGCTCTGTCAGCAAACATTTTGTTCTCCTTTCCGACATAAAACTCTTTACGGACTAAAAGGGCTTCAAACAATCAGTATGTTTGAAGCCCTGGTTAAATCAACTTATTTCTCTACAGGATATACAGAAGCCTGCTTCTTGTCTCTGCCCTTTCTCTCAAAACGGAGAACGCCATCAACTAAAGCAAACAGAGTATCATCTCCACCGATACCAACATTGACACCGGGATGGATCTTAGTACCGCGCTGTCTGTAAAGAATATTTCCAGCTTTTACAAACTGGCCATCAGCTCTCTTCGCACCTAATCTCTTGGATTCGGAATCTCTACCGTTCTTGGTAGAACCAACTCCCTTTTTATGTGCAAAAAATTGAAGGTTAAAGTTAAACATGGTCTACACCTCCTCGATTTTTACTTGCAAATACTGTTCCCCGTACTGTCTGCTGAGCTTCTGCAGTGAAAACACCATAAAGTCCATCAGAAATACGGTCTTGTCCTGCGGAATGGAATTCTCGAAATCACATTTGATAAATCCCGTCTCCTCATTCTGCGTCAGCTGCATTTTTTCATCGACCATCTCGTCCAACGCCATGATCGTACTCTGTACGATCACGGAAATCGCTGCACAGAGGATATCCGGTTCCTTACCGAACAATCTCTTCTTCGCATATTCCGCATGCCCCATGCAGTAGAATCCACGATAGATTCCTTCATGGTTCTTACGAATGATAATAGTTGTCATAACGATTACGCGTTAATCTTTTCGATCTTAACCTGAGTGTATGCTTGTCTATGACCATTCTTCTTGTGGTAACCGGTTTTTCTCTTGTACTTGTATACAATAACCTTCTTACCTCTACCCTGCTCCATAACGGTTGCGGTAACAGTTGCGTTAGCAACGTCAGCACCAACCTTGAGGGTATTGTCACTTACTGCGATCACCTGGTCAAAAGTAACAGTGTTACCAGCTTCTGCATCGATCTTCTCAACTTTGATCACATCACCTTCAGAAACTTTGTACTGCTTTCCACCTGTTGCAATAATTGCGTACATAATAAGGCACCTCCTATTATTTACTCGCTAACTTTGGTGGTAAAGGATTCTAAAATCCGACACACTTATACCTAGTTATGCGGCATACCGTAGTATAATAACATGAGGCGCCCTAATCGTCAAGATATAATTTTATTTTTTTGAAAAATATTTCAGATATCTACTTTTCCAGAATATCTGCATTATTTTTCTTCTCGAAGTCTTCCACATACTGAATGATCAGCTTTACGGTTCCTTCGATGCCGAGGATGCTGCTGTTAATGCACAGATCGTAACTATCAGCTCTGCCCCACTTCTTGGAAGAATAATAGTTGTAGTAACTCTGACGCTGCTTATCCTTCTTCGTGATCATTTCCTTTGCCTTGGCTTCCGTCAGATCATATCTGGCCATGATACGTTTGGTCTTCACATCGTCATCGCCGAAGATGAACAGATTGATGCAGTTCTTGTAATCTGCCAGAGCATAATCTGCACAACGGCCTACAATAACGCAAGGGCCTTCATCGGCGATCTTCTTGATCGTATCGAACTGTGCAAGAAATACTTTGTGGCTGATAGGCATATCTACAAAAGAGGATGCATTGTAGCCGAAAGAATAAGTATCCATCACCAGATTATACAGGAAAGAATTGGTAGGTCTCTCATCATGGTTCTGGATCATTTCCTCACAGAAACCACTTTCCTGTGCCGCTCTGGTAAGAAGTTCCTTATCATAGCATTTGATTCCGAAATACTCTGCAACCTTTTCCCCGATTTCACGGCCTGCAGAACCAAACTGACGTCCAATGGTAATAATCGTATTCATACACACACCCACTTTCTGCTGTACTTGATAACTAGCATTTTTTGTATTTTTATTATACGTGATATTTAACAAAAAATCAACCAATTATCAGTCTTTTTAGCCGTTTATTACTAATTTTCATATGATGCATGCATTTTTTCTGCTATTTTCATGCCTTCTTCCGTCTGTGCCAGGCCTCCTAACGCCGTTTCCCTCAGGGAAGCATCCATTTTATCCCCGACTTCTTTCATGGCATCCATAACCTGATCCGGTGGAATCCGGCTTACGATCCCCGCCATTGCCATATCCGCACAGGCCATGGCATTCACAGTACCGATCACATTTCGTTTCACGCATGGAACCTCCACCAGTCCCGCTACCGGGTCGCATACCAGTCCCAGCAGATTCTTCATGGCCATGGCAGCCGCTGTAGCAATCTGTTCGCAGTTGCCTCCCTGCAGATATGTCAGAGCTCCGGCCGCCATGGAACTGGCGGATCCGATCTCCGCCTGGCATCCTCCCGCAGCACCGCTGATGGAAGAACGGGTGGCTATGATCTGTCCAATCCCCGCCGCTACATACATGGCTTTCAGAATTTTGTCGGTATCCCTGCACCGTTTTTGAAAATAGGGAACCAGCACCGCAGGCAATACCCCACAGGCTCCAGCAGTAGGTGCTGCCACGATCCGTTTCATACAGGCATTGGATTCTCCCATCTGTAACGCTCCTGCAATACATTCATCTACATATTCCCCGCATAGTGACTCCTTACCGGTATTGTGTGTGTATTCCTCCATCCGTTGGCCATCACCGCCGACAAGTCCGCTGGAGGACTTAATATCTCCTTCATAAGTAGCCGCTGCCAGCAGCATGGCATCCCAGGTAGTCCGCATATGCTCCATACTGTCCTGCTTTGACACATTCCGCTCCGCCATATCATCTTCCATAATCACCTGCCAGAATTCTTTTCCTTCCGTATGACATTTCTGTAATACCTGTTCAAATGACTGATAGGACATAGTTACTCCTCCACATTGATATAGGTCACCTTAATGATGCCGTCCAGCTGTTCCAGCCAGGCCACCGATTCCTCCGGCACTTCCTGATCTGTCTCTATGACCATAACGGCGTAGCCGCCCCGCTTGTCCCGGTAGAGTTGCAGAGTTGCAATATTCACCTGCTTTTCAGCCAGCATGGAGGTCACCTGTGCCACATGTCCCGGCTGATCCACATTGTGTACAATCAAAGTCGGCTTTTCCGCAGAGAAATTTACTTCGATTCCATCCAGTTTTGCGATCAGGATCCGGCCGCCGCCAATGGAAGCCGCCTGCACTTCTATTTTCCGCCCATGTTCTCCGGTCAGCCGCAGAACCGCCGTATTGGGATGGGCATCTTTCAGGGTAATGGTGGAAAAAGAGAATTCCATTCCGTCCTTTTTCGCCAGGAAAAAGCTGTCCGGAATCCGGATATCATCTGGCCGCATTCCCAAAAGGCCTGCGATCAGCGCCTTATCCGTGCCGTGTCCGATGCCCGTGGTAGCAAAGGAACCATGCAGAAGGATTTCCGCCTTCACCACATGGTCCTGAAGTAATTTTCCTGAAATATAACCGATCCGAACCGCTCCCGCAGTATGAGAACTGCTGGGGCCGACCATTACGGGTCCTAAAATATCAAACAGATTCATAGGCGCCTCATTTCTGTACGAAACATAAGCTATAAGTTTTATTTCTCCAACACTGTCAGAAGATGTTCAAAATATTCCGGCAGCGGAGCATCGATCTCCAGATATTCTCCGGTAGTGGGATGAATAAATCCCAGTGTCTTGGCATGAAGTGTCTGCCCCTGTAATTTGAAAGGACTTTTCCGGTTGGAGTAGACTTCATCCCCCAGAAGCGGATGCCCGATGCTTGCCATATGCACACGGATCTGGTGCGTCCTTCCGGTCTCCAACACACACTCTATATAAGTATATCCCTGAAATCTCTGTAATACCCGGTAATGGGTCACGGCACGTTTTCCGTTCTGGTGGTTCACCGCCATTTTTTTACGGTCATTCGGATGCCTGCCAATGGGCTGGTCGATGGTGCCTTCCTCCTGATTCAGCTCTCCGAAACAGATGGCACGGTATCTTCTGTTGATGGAATGTTCCTTCAACTGTTCTGCAATGCACCGGTGGGCTTTGTCATTTTTGCAGGCAATGACAGATCCAGTGGTATCCTTGTCGATACGATGTACAATACCGGGGCGCAGTACTCCGTTGATCCCGGACAAATCCCTGCCACAGTGATACATCAGTGCATTAACCAGAGTGCCGCTGTAATGTCCCGCCGCCGGATGCACCACCATCCCCTTCGGCTTGTTCACCACGATCAGATCCACATCCTCATACAGGATATCCAGAGGGATGTTCTCCGGTTCAATATCCGGTTCCACAGATTCCGGCACGGAGAAGACTACTTCATCATCACATTTGACACGATAACTTCCCTTTACCGGCTTACCGTTTACCAGCACATTTCCGTCTTTGATCAGCTTTTGGATAAAAGAACGGGACAGATTCTCCACAAGCAGACTCATACATTTGTCAATCCGTTCGTCTTCCATCTCATCTGCTATCTGAAATCGGAGTTCTTCCATTATTTCATCTCCCGATAACGATTCTGCTTAAAGTTGAGGAATTCCAGATCCTTTTCCTTGTATACGAACAAAAACAGAATAAACAGGCCAATGGTAGCCACTACCACATAAATATCCGCCACATTAAAGATCGGATAATTGATCAGTACGAAGGAGATAAAATCCACTACATAATCCAGTCGGAATCTGTCGATCATGTTGCCGATGCCTCCGGCAACGATCACTGCCAGCAATACATGCACGATTCGGAATTTCTTCTGTTCCGGAAGTTTGAAAAGGAAAAACAACAGCACCGCAAGAAATACGATTCCCACAAACAGAATAAATACCTTCTGGTTCTGCAGCATACCGAATGCTGATCCTCTGTTCTCCAGATATTGCAATTCCAGAACTCCGTCAATGATCACATAGGCCGGCTGGTTCTTCAGATGTACCACCGCCAGATGCTTGGTAAACTGATCCAGTACCAGAAGTACGGCTGCAATCAGGGCATCTATGATCAGCATAACAACTCGACTACTTTTCTTTTCCTTATTCATGAGCATCCTCTTCACTAAAATTGATTTCTTCGATGGCAGCCAGAATTTCCTCATCCGTAACGGTTCTGTCGATAACTGCCTTTCCGATCTTCTTTAACAGAATAAATTTGATCGTACCGGCTTCCATCTTCTTATCGGATTTTGTAAGTTTCAAGATCTCCTGCGGATCGATATTTTCCACGGAGATTGGCAGATAAAACGGTACAAACATATCACGGATCTCATAAAATTCTTCCATGCTCAGCATTTCTTTTTTCCAGGAAATATATGCTGCAGCTACCGTACCCAGTGCCACACACTCTCCATGATACAATTCAAAATTCTTGTATTTCTCGATAGCATGTCCGATCGTGTGTCCAAGATTTAAGAGAGCACGGTCTCCCTGCTCGGTAGGATCCTTTTCCACCACCATTTTCTTGATGGAGCAGGTACGGATCACCATTTCTTCCAGGGTATTCAGATCCCGCTCGCAGATCTCATACATGTTCTCGATCAGCCACTCATAGAAGGGCGCATCCTTGATCAGTGCGGATTTCATTACTTCCGCAAATCCGGAATAAAACTGTCTCTCTTCCAGCGTTTTTAATACGGACAGGTTCATATATACCAGTCTGGGCATCTTAAATGCGCCTACCATGTTCTTATAGCTGTCAAAATCCACACCTGTCTTACCGCCAATAGAGCTGTCTGCCTGTGCCAGCAATGTAGTTGGAATCTGTACAAAATCAATGCCTCTTAAATAAGTAGCCGACACAAATCCGGTCAGATCACCGCAGACGCCGCCGCCCAGTGCCAGCAGCATATCTTTTCTATCAAAACCCTCTTCAATCAGGAAACGGTACACGTCCCTCACGGTATCCAGATTCTTGTGTTCTTCTCCTGCAGGGAACACATATTTCACAGCCTTACGGCATTTTCCCTCAAGAAACTTAAGAATCTGTGCCGCATACAGTCCGTCTACGGTGGAATCCGTCACAATGCATAATCTCTTGTCTGCTGCGCCAAGCTCTGCCAGTTCTTCCCACAGGCCGTCAAAAGACTGCTGGAATACAATATCGTAGCAAGGCTTTTTGTTATAAAGCACCGGTAATCTCTGTGCCATGTTGTTCACCCTTCAGTTCCTTATAAACTGTTCTTTCTTGTATAATTTATATCTGTTTTTAAAAAACTTCCTGCAGTTGCCCACAGGAAGTTATCTTCATATGACATTTTAATGGCATTTGACATTTTATGACATTCCATTTTTGATCGGCATTTCAAAAGATCCGGCGCCGCCGAAAATATCCTGAAAATCACCGGAGATATCTACGCTGGCCGGCGTAATAATGAAAATATAATGGGATATTTTCTGTAAATTACCCGATATTGCGAAACAGGATCCGGAAGTAAAGTCAATGATACGCTGGGCGATATCCACGTCCAGGCCTTCCAGATTAAGTACCACTGTCCGGTTGGCCAGCAGTGTCTCTGTGATCTCTCTTGCATCCTCTACGGAAGTAGGCTTGATCACACAGACCTCCATGCCGGTTCCAGGCATTTTCTTGGTCACGGTGCGGTGGATCGGTGTTACCTTAGGCTGTGAGGAACGCTTACTCTTCTCTTCCGGTTCGTCATCCTCCTGTGCCTGCTGTCTGCTCTTGGCCGGGCTGAATTTCTTTACCGGTTCTACTTCTTCCTCATCATCCAGATAATCGTCATCATAGAAACCTTCATCCTCTTCATCGTTCAGTTTCATATAATTCAGGAACTTATCCATTACACCCATTGTTGTGTGTCTCCTTTATTATTCAATCTCTTTCTAGATCGTCTTACTATAATCTCTTTCTCCGAAAATACCGGTTCCGACTCTGACGATCGTGGCTCCTTCCTGCGTGGCCACCATATAATCGCCGGTCATTCCCATGGAAAGAATATTCATAGAAATATTATCAATGTTTTTATTTCCGATGTCAACAGCTAATTGCCGAAGTTTCTGAAAATAGCCCCTGTTTTCTTCCGGATCCTCCACAAAGGGGGCGATCGTCATCAATCCTCTGATATGTATTCCCGGAAGCGTTGCAATCTCACGGATCAGTGTTGCAGTTTCTTCTACCGTAGTTCCGAACTTGCTTTCCTCCTGTGCAACATTTACCTCGATCAGGATATTGACTTCCACCTGCTTCTTCACGGCTTCTCTGCTGATCTCTTCCGCCAGCCGGAGGCTGTCCACGCTGTGGATCAGGTAAACCTTATCTACAATATATTTTACCTTATTGCGCTGCAGATGGCCGATCATATGCCATCTGACATCCGAAGGCATCTGAGGGATCTTGTCCACCAGTTCCTGAACCTTGTTCTCCCCGAAATCTCTGGCTCCCGCACGGTAGACATCCATCAGCATATCCACCGGTTTGGTCTTGCTGACTGCAAGCAGCGTCACTTCCTGCTCCGATCTGCCCGCCTGCTCACAGGCTTTTGTGACGTTCTCTTTTACCGTTTTGTAATTTTGTGCCAGTTCCATGCTCTGTATGGTCTCTTCCATAGTATCCGCCATCCTTTCTAGCTTTCCGGTGTCTGACTTTCCTGTGTTGCTTCCTGTGTGGTCTCCTGCATCGGTTCCTCTCCGGTCTCCGCTGGAAGTGGCTCTGTGCTCTCCGGTATATTGTCGCTTACTCCCGGTTCTACACTGTCTGTAGGAATATCCGTCCTGCCGGTATCTGTTTTCTTGATATTGGTGATGATCTGATCATCCGATACCGAAGAACCGTCCAGTACAATATAGTCATATACATTCAGGCCATAGGTCGTATTGGCTTTTACGATGGAATACTCGTCATTCTGATACAGAATATTGATCTGCTTGAAGTCAGCATATCCCTTATTCACATTATACACACCGATCAGTGTTGCACGCTTGCTTACCGTATAGGTCTCCTGGCTGTCTGTCTTGTACAGGACATCTCCGGCCTTCAGCACCGAAGTATCCATGTAGTACACGCCTTCATTTTCATCGTAGCTGTACACACCGGTCTCCACAAATTCACTGGAAATGTCCCCGTTATCCCGGTAGCACTGTCTGATCACACCCTGGGTTCCCGTATTTTCATTGGTCGTGACAAAATCTTCATCGATCAGGAAAAATTCCTTCTCCACAATGGAAGAATTTGGAATCTTCAGTCCGGTCTCATCATTTAATATCAGCTCGATATCCAGAAATCTGTCGGATACAAACGTAACCATGGAATTTGTAAAGGTAAGTGACAGAAATGTATTGCCATCACTGCCGGTAAACAGCTTTGCCTGCCCCCAGGACTCATACTGATTCTTCAGAAAACGTACTTTGACATAATCCTCCTGTTGGATCTCTGCGCCTCGCTCTGCATCGATGGGAATGACCACCGACCAGTTTTCCTCCGTGGAAAGCTTGTACACCGGATCTCCCACAGCCATCAGTTCATTACCGAGCATCTGTTTCTTCTCGTAATTTTTGTTATCAAATACTTCCTGGGTAACACCTTCCACGGTCAGATTTTCATAACCGTCCGTCCAGTAAGCCACGATACCGGTGGTGGGCGCATAACAGAAATTTACAATATTTGCAGCCGAACCGTTATTTTCGTTTTCAATGCTTTGCAGCATATTTACATTGGCCAGTTTCAGCACCGTGTTCTTCAAAGAATATTTAAAATCATAGGTACTCTCGTAATTTTTGTCATCATACCCATGCATAAAATTCACGATTTCATTACGGAATTCCGAAAGTTCCTGGTCACTCAGGGTATTTTCTCCAAGGCTGGCATCCTCCAGTTCTTCCGTCAGCCGGCCCGTCTCGTCCACGATGTAAACAGTGTCTCCCTTGGCCACCCGTTCGCCTTCTCTTGCATAAAAATTCACATATCCGGCAGTATCCGTACTTACAACTTCCTCTGTGCGGATTGCCACTCCACGGTAAATATTATTGGTAGCCAGTGATCCTTCCGTTACTTCATAGCGCACGATGTGGTCTGTCTGAAAATACAGTATCACACAAATGATTACATAAATAAAAATAGCTCCGAAGATGAGCATACCGATATTGAGGTTCAAAGGTTTTCTGTATTTTTTTATTTTTCTCGGTTGTTCTGCCATTGGAAAACCTCCTTTCCTCTCCCTTACATTTGAGAAGCCCCGGTTGGCATCCGAGGCTTCTCATACGTGAAAATTATAATTCGTTCTTCTTACAAAGATACAATGATCTTATCCTTCACAGACTCCGGTAATTCGGATTCGTCCCTGGATACACTGAGGATAAAATCCACCTGGAAGAAATCACTCATTCTCTCCAGTTTTTCAACAACTGCGGAAATGTCTTTGTCTTCCAGTGCTGCGATTTTCAGAAAGCTGTCAAAATACATCTGCTCCAGATCATGATCCTGAGAAATGATACCGCATACGAATCCCAGAAATTCGCTTTCATTCTCGATCATATAACGGGAAACGTCGATCAGACGCACCTTGTTGTTCAGTTCATACATATGTTTCGTACTTTTGTCCAGATATACGATACTTCCCGCAATATCCTTTACCTCGCTGTTGACTTTGTCCAACAGCTGTTTTGTCTTGCCCTTGCCCTTTTTGCCTACAATCAACTGAACCATTGGTGTAACCCTCCTGTCGTAAAATTTATAGGAACTTCACGCAACCTATTTACTTTATTATAGTTTATAACCCCTCAAAAAACAACAGTTATTTATTGATTTGCTCCAGGAGTTGTACCATTTCCGGGTACAGCACATCACTGGCTGAGGAATTCAGGATTACCGATATATAAGGAGCTCCGCTTGTGTCTCTGGATAAAAGGATCAGACAATGTCCCGCCGCGTTGGTCGTACCTGTCTTGCCGCCGATGACTGTAATGTTCTCCGGTGCCTGAAAATCTCCCCGCAAAAAACGGTTTGTGCTGTTCACCGTAAGTTCCTTGGCTTTTCCGTCCTTGTCATAATATGCGGTTTGGTAGCTTGTCATGTGAATGATCTCATTAAAGGAATCATATTTGATTGCTTCATTAAAGATCAGATACAGGTCATAGGCTGAAGTATAATGATTGTCATCCGACAGACCATGAGGATTGGCAAAACTGGTATTTGTAGCCCCCAGTCTCTGTGCTTCCTCATTCATCATCTCCACAAAATGATCTACACTGCCGCCGATATTCTCCGCGATCAGCATTGCTGCGTCGTTGGCGGAATACATCAGCAGAATATGTAATGCCTGATCCAATGTCATGGTATCTCCGGCTTTTAATCCGCACAGCTGTGCACCGGATTCCGTGATCTTTACGCTATCCGTAGCTGTCAGCACAGTATCCGGTGATGCATTCTGTAATGCCACCAGTGCCGTCATTACCTTGGTCAGGCTGGCCGGATACAATCTTTCATGTGCATTTTTGGAATATAATACCTTTTTATTGTTTACGTCGAACAGTACAGCGGCCGAGGCCTGTGACATGTCTACGCTGCCATCCCCCGTCTGGTCCTCCGTCACCACACACAGATCCGCAGCAAAGGGCTCTGCCCTGCCCGCTCCGGTTCCTGCCAGCACATTGAAACTGCTGACACTGGAATTGACATCGTACGGAAATGTATACGCCACATTACCGCATCCGGTAAGCAGACTCATGCAGAGGATCAAGGACATGCAGAAGCAGATCCGACGAACTTTATTTGTACATTTCACGCCACTCTAAATCTCCTCTGTCTAAGGACTTGATCAACAGTTCCGCGCTGGCGAGATTCGTTGCCAACGGAATATTATGCATATCACACAAGCGCATTACATTGCTTACATCCGGCTCATGGGCCTTGGGTGCCAGTGGATCCCGCAAAAAGATCACCAGATCGATCTCGTTGTGTTCGATCTGTGCACCGATCTGCTGTTCTCCTCCCAGATGTCCAGCAAGATATTTGTGTATATTCAGGTTGGTGACCTCTTCGATCAGCCTGCCGGTAGTTCCTGTGGCATATAATTCATTTTTACTTAAAATTCCGCGATATGCAATGCAGAAATTCTGCATCAGTTTCTTTTTGGCATCATGTGCGATCAGTGCAATGTTCATATAGTCCATACCCCTTCTCTGTGTAATGTATGATTTCTTTTGTCTAGCTTCTCTTCGCCTGTAATCGTACGTTCAGTACAACACCCATTCCAATATACAGACTCATCAGCGAGGTCAGGCCATAGCTTACAAAAGGCAGCGGAAGTCCTGTATTCGGTAAAATAAACGTAGCCACTCCGATGTTCACAAAGCTCTGGAAAGCGATCAGTCCCCCCATTGACGCCGCTATGATCGTCCCCGCGGTATCTTTCGCCTTTCCCGCGATAGAAACGCACTCCATTGCCATCAGCATCAGCAGTATGATCACTACGATACTTCCCTTAAAGCCAAACTCTTCACCGATAACAGCGAATATGAAATCGGTTTCCGCTTCAGACAGGAAATTGCCATTCTTTACCGATGTGATCTCATTGTTTTTATAGCCCTTGCCGTCCAGTTCTCCAGAGCCTATGGCCATTACAGAGTTCAACTGCTGGTAAGCCAGATCCGTGGAATATTCCTCCGGATTGACGAAGGCAAGGATACGATTTTTCTGGTAAGTCTCCAATATGGTACTGTCCGGCTGCATTGCCAGAGATACCAGTATGATCACTGCAGGAATTGCCACCGCCAATGCTCCGAAGATCAGCTTATAACTGATGCCTCCGGCATACAGGATCACGCAGAAAATAAAGATCAGCACAAGGCTGGTAGACAGCGCCGGCTGTTCCTTTACCATGATCCAGGGAACACCCATAAGTACCGCAATCGATGCGATCACAGGGAAAGTATTCAGCTTCTCCTTATATTTCATAATAAACTGTGCAAAGAATAAAATCAATAAAATTTTTGCAAGTTCTGAAGGTTGAAATTGCAGTCCACCGATCTTAAGCCACCTCTGGGCTCCGTTGCCTTCTTCACCCATCAGGATTACCAGTCCGAGCAGTACCAGATTGCCTATGTACATCAGCCAGTAAAGCTTCAGGATCACGGAATAATTAAAAAAAGAAAGGGCGATCATGATAACAAGCCCCGCAACTACACCCGCCATCTGTTTGGTCTGCTGGGCAGGTTCCGCACTGCCGATGGTTATGATGCCGATGATGGACAGTGCAAGTATCAGTATGATCAGTTTAAAGTCATAATCCCGTAATCTATAATTCTTAAACATCCGTTTGACCTTTCTGTTTTTTATGCTCCTTATGGCATTTTCGCAGTCTTCTGTAAATCAATAATGGGAATATTGGCAATCAGGCTGGGGCTCTTATTCCGTCCACCCTTACTGCCCTTTGCCTGTATCTCGATTTCCATATGATCAGTATCGATCCGCATATATTTCGAAATCACTTTTGTAATATCCGCCTTGATCAGTTCCATCATCTCCGGAGAACAGTTCACCCGGTCCGATATCAGCAGGATTTTCAGACGGTCCTTTGCCACCTGGCAGGAGCTTTTCCTGCGAAAAAAATGTTTCATATTCATCCCGTCCCCTTCCTATGCTTTCCGAAAAATACCAGTTACTTTTGTCCAAAAAGATACTCCTTTTTCGAAATCCAGGAACGGAATTTCTTTTCCCAGCACACGATCCACCACATTGCGGTAAGCCTTACCCGCCGGTGTATCGCTTCCGACTAATGGTTCTCCCTGATTGGTGGCGATGACTACATTCTCATCATCCGGAACGATTCCGATGAGCGGTACCGCCAGAATATCCACCACATCATCCGCAGACATCATATCTCCGCGCTTTACCATATCCATGCGCAGTCTGTTGATGATCAGATCCATCTGTTTGAAGCCGTTGGCCTCCAGCAGTCCGATAATACGATCTGCATCTCTGATGGCCGAGACCTCCGGTGTTGTTACCACCAGTGCCCTGTCGGCCCCGGCAATAGCATTCTGGAAGCCCTGTTCAATTCCCGCCGGGCAGTCCAGAATGATGTAATCAAATTGTTCTCTCAAGTGGTCGATCACCTTCACCATCTGTCCCGGGGTGACTGCCGATTTATCTCTGGTCTGTGCCGACGGCATCAGATACAGTCCCGGATGTCTCTTGTCCCGGATCAGTGCCTGTTTGATTCTGCAGTTCCCTTCGACCACATCTACCAGATTGTAAACGATACGGTTCTCCAGTCCCATGACCACGTCAAGGTTACGCAGACCGATATCCGTATCGATCAGGCAGACTTTGCTGCCCGCTTTTGCAAGACCTGTTCCAACGTTTGCGGATGTAGTGGTCTTACCTACACCGCCTTTTCCTGAAGTGACGACAATGACTTCGGAGCTTTTCTTCTCCGTGGAAACGTTTTGTTCCATTTTGGATTCCTCCTGTTTGATTTTGTCGTCCCCTGGATTCTTTTAAAAAGTACCCAGTAATTCTTTTGTAAGGGGATCAAATACGATCTTCCCGTTCTTCAGGTGTGCAATTTTCGGTTGTACTTTGGGACGAATGCCCCATTTCGACTGTTTCGCATTGGTTTTATATTTGAAATCGCCGATTTTTAATCTTTCCGGCTCCATTTCAAGCGCTACAATATAACAATCTTCTCTGCCAGATCCGCCCGCATAAGCTTCCCCGTACAGTCCTCCCAGAATGATGATGTTGCCTGCGGAGATCACCGCACTGCCCGGGTAGACATCCCCCAGGACCACGATGCTGTTCTCGGTTTCTATGACTTCCCGGTTTTTGAGGGTTCCCTTGTAGAACTGCCCCTCGTCCCCGGTGGAAAGCTTTTTCTCCATATGCTGCAGAGCTTTGATAAAGTTCTTGTTTGTGGTCTCATCATGGCCCACGATACAGGCGATCCTCACATTGCTGTTCTTCCGGATGGTATCCAGGATGCGGATTTCTTCCACTTCGGTCACCTCCCGTCCCTCCATGGATAATGCCATGGTGGACGTACCGAAGAAGTTTTTCGCCTCTGTGAATTTCACCGCCAGTTCCTGCAGGATTTCTTCCAGGGAAGCATCCTCTCTCATCAGAAGAGTGATCCCGCTCTGATAGCTTTTGATCAATACTGCATCTTTCATTTTCTTATACCTGTCTTTTTATTTTCTTAATATCCGAAGTCCCACATTTGGCATTCATCTGTCTGTGTTATCTGACTCCGGATAGTTACATCTCATTGGATACTGCATTGTCGAGAGTATCCGCAGTACCTGTGATCAGATCATCCTCTTCCGCCAGTCCGTAATAATACTTGATAATATCTCTGGTGAACTGGGCTGCATAGTCTGAAGAATATCCGAAGGGTATTCTTGTGGCAATGGCGATCTCCGGATTCTCATACGGCGCATAGCAGATAAAAAGCGCATGGTTTGGTCGGGAAGCTGTCTGCTCTGCCGTACCGGTCTTACCTGCGGCATTTACCGCCAGATCATTAAAGTACTTTTTATTTTCCACCACCTGACGCATTCCCAGATGGAACGCATCCCAGTATTCCTGCGGCAGGTCAATCTGATTTCTCACTTCTGCATGGTACTCTTTCAACAGATTGCCCTGGGAATCTGTTGTCTTATCCAACAGTGTCAGATTATAGCAGGTCCCACTGTTGGCAATGGTAGTGACATATCTGGCCAGTCCAACGGTAGTGTAGCTGTTGCTGCCCTGTCCGATGGCAGAACGTACCGGATCCTTGGTGGATATATCCGGTGCATATTCTCCGATCTCCACTCCCGATTTATCTGTCAGTCCATACAGATCCGCATATTTGCTCAGGGTATCCAGACCCGCTTCCTCATTATAGCTTCCGGTTCTGGTAGCCAGCTGGTAGCCCACATTGTAGAAGAAGTAGTTACAGGAATCCTTGATGGCAGATGTCACATTTTCATAGCCATGTCCGGAAATTTTCCAGCATCTGGGGGATGGTGTGATCTCGGTAAAAGTACCGACACAGTTCACACGGCTCTGAAGATTAATCACATTCTCCAGAAGTCCCGCTGTAGCGGATACAATCTTGAACGTGGAACCGGGTGCTGCCTTATACTGGGTGGCAAAATTCAGCTGTGGGCTGGACTTGTCCGCATTCAGCTGCGCATAATATTCCGCATCCACGGTATTCGCCATTTTGTTATTGTCATATCCCGGATAAGACACCATAGCCAGCACATCTCCCGTATTGACATCCGTAATGACTACAGAGGCATTGCAGGGATCCAGTGCCAGTTGGGCCGGTGTGATCTCCAGATTATTGATCCGGTTCATCATAAACTGATATGCCGACAATTTACCGGAATACAGTGCTTCTTCATCCTCAGCCGGGATGTCCACCACCTGCTGTTCACACAGGAGCATACAGATCTGTTTCCCGGTGATCTTGTCATTTAAAAGCATATACTTGTAGAAACGTTTCTGGAACTCCGTGGTATGGTCGATGGCATTAATGGTGTAATCCAACAGTTTGTCATAAACTTCTGTAGAATCCGAATATTTGTCATTCAGATCCAGCTTGCTGACATCGATCCAGTTCATGGCGATGCAATACTGCAGATACTCCTTTAAGGAGATCACTTCCTCCTTCGCCCAGGCCGTCTGCGTAGCATCGTTATCATCCACCAGTTCCTTCATGATCACGCCTTCCTCCCGAAGGAGGCTTACGATATTACTCTGGTAAACCTGATATTCCTTGGAAAGCTTGCTATAGGGAGTTGCCCCTTCTGTAAGTTCGTAAGTCAGTCTGTCGTAAACACCCTGCTTATACTCCAGATAAGCGGCATAGACTGCCTTTTCCGTCTCTCCGGCATCTTCTGCCTCGAAATGTTTTCTGTCCAGGATATTGTTGTTGATCATGGCAAAATACACGTCATAGATCGGGATCTTAATGGACGAGCTCTTGGCATTCTCCGGCAGATTGAATTCTTTGGCGTTGATGATCTTGCTTGCCACCAGACCGGCCAGCTTCTGTTCGATGATATTATATACTGCCTCCGTAAGATCCTTATCGATGGTCAGGTAGACATCCGCTCCCGGCTGTGCCTCTTTCCGCTCTAAAATAGTGATCACCTTACCGGTATTGTTCACCACCACTTTTTCACTGCCCTTGGTACCCTGCAGAGTAGTCTCCATATATGCCTCAATACCACTCTTACCTACCACATCATTGATGGTATAGGTATCCTCCAGGCCGCCTTCCGTCACCACCTGGTCATTTAACTCTGCCAGTTCATCGGAAGAGATTTTTCCGGTATATCCCAGCACATGGGCGAAATATTTGCTGTCTATGTAGTGGCGCACCGTATCCTCTACGATGGACACACCGTCCAGCTGGTCGGAATTCTCCATGATCACCGCCACTGTCTCCGCACTGACATTGGTAGCCACAGTGGTTCCCACATATTTCCGGAAGGAGGTCAGATTCATGGCATACCGGATGGTTACCATCTGCAGCCACTCCTCTTTGGTATAACCTTTTCCCGGCACGAAGGGGGTCTTGGTGTTCTCGGGATCTTCGTACTGACCGATAGCAAAGCCCTTGGCACGGCTTAAGTACTCTATCAGTTCCTGGGCTGTCATGGCTTTTTCTTCTTCACTAAGCTCGTCTATGGTTCTGTATCCAAGCACATCCGCCTGAAAACGAAGCAGCGCCGTGCCATCCACGGAATAGGCATAATCGCCGTCTTCATCAATAATGATCTTAAAATCCGTGATCACACTGTCACCGTTTTTCTCGATCAGCTTTATCAGCCGATAGACAACGTCATTAACCTTTGCGTTCTTATTCCGGCTGGACTCAAACACATCCTCGATCTTCACAGAATAAGCCAGTTCATTTTCCGCCAGTACATTGCCGTTCCTGTCCAGGATCCGTCCTCTGGTACTGGATATATCCCTGGTCTTCTCGATCTGAAGGATAAAGTCGTTCAGATACTCTTCTCCGTTTACGATCTGCAGGTTGAAACAGCGGTAAAGCAGAACACCGGCAAAAAAAGCAAACAGTATCATAAGTACTGTCAGTCTGCTGGTCACAATATTAATAATGTGATCTCTAATTTCACGAAACAAATTTCTGTGCGCTCCTTTTTTCCTTCTCCTCCAGTTTCTGATTAATCTTCAGGATCAGAGGATACAAAATAATCGTAACAACGATGGTGTAAAGTGCCTCCGGCAGGATCACACTTGTAAAATAATACGGGAAATGAAAACGCCCTCTCAAAAGAAACATCAGAATGTAACAAATCAATCCATAAGAAATGTCGCTGACAATAATAAGCGCCAACGGCAGCTTGATATCCTCCGGATAAAAGATCCGGCTGAATTTCCCGTTAACAAAGCCTATGTACATCATGACCATGGCATAAAATCCCAGGAAACTTCCGAAAAAAATATCACATAAAAGCCCGCAGGAAAATCCGATCAGCAGTCCCTCCTTCTCCCCTCTCATAAATCCGAAGGAAGAAGTCAGAATGATCATCAGATTGGGAATGATTCCGCCCATTGCCAGGCTGTTAAATACACTGCACTGCAAGACAAAAAATAAAAGGATCAGAAGAACCACTACAATCTTGCGCAGGAAGCTGCTGTTATTCTCCATCTGCGCCTCCTCCCGGAACCTGCTGTTTCTTGTCCGTGATCACCAGCACCTCACTCAGATGCTCGAAATCCACCACCGGAGTCAGGTATCCGGATTTCGTCAGATTGTTGGTATCTTTATTGATGGTACTGATATAGCCGATCAGGATATTGGGAAGATATTTATCACTGATATCGGAAGTAACTACCTTATCTCCCTCTGCCACTGCATCCTGGCTGTCCACCAGCTTGCTGAAAAGAATCACTCCCTGAGCCATCATCTGCAGATCTCCGGATACGATCAGATTGTCACCCGTGGCAAGTGTCATACCGCTGACATTGGAATTGTCGGAAATAATGGAAGTCACCCGGGACCAGTTCGGTCCTACGGACGTAATACGTCCCACCAGACCGCCTCCGGCGATCACATTCATATCATCCGCCAGCCCATCATTAGAGCCTTTGTCAATGACAAAAGAAGAATACCAGTTGCCGGAATCTCTGCTGATGATCCGGGCACCGATCTTATTGTAGTCCCCGTATTCTTCATCCAGCTCCAACAACCCTCTCAGTTCATTCAGTTCATATTTGTCCTGCTGCAGCAGAGTGTTCTCTTCCGTCAGGGAAGCCACCTGCTCCTTCAGGGCACTGTTCTCCGCTAAAAGTGTCCGGATCTGCACCAGTTCATCGGAACGATTTGCCAGCCATTCTCCGGCCTTGGCGATCCCCTGTTCAAAGGGTACGATCACATATCCCACCACTCTGTTGAACGGTCGGTTAAATACATTGGTTCCAAAGGTCACCAGCATCATGATGGTGCAGAGGATAGTTAAAATAAAAAGGAGATATTTACTCGGTAAAGTAAACCTCTCCCCTTTTCTTTTTACGACTGGGCTCATTTACTCATCCCTTCAATTGCATAAGCTACCGTTTTATAGTTATCATCCTTGATGATCTTGGCAAGTCCTGTTGCCACGCTGGTCAGCGGATTCTCAGCCACATTCACATGCAGTCCGGTACCGGTTGCCAGTCTCTCTGCCAGATGACTTACCTGGGATGCTCCTCCGGTCAGATAAATACCGTGACGGTAAATATCCGCTGCCAGTTCAGGGGGTGTTCTCTCCAGTATCACCTTTACATTATCAATAATGGTATTAAAGTGCTCCTCCAGAGACTCATCCACCATTCTTGTGGGAATCTCACGTTCCACCGGCAGACCGGTGACAATGTCTCTGCCGTATACTACAGCACCCTTTCCTTCTTCTTCCAGTTCCTTCAGGGCAATCTTCACATTCTCAGCCGTCTTGCCACCGATGATCAGAGAGAATTCTCTTCTGACTGCCGCACGGATGGCATCATCAAATTTCATGCCGCCCACCTTGATCAGACGGCTCAGTACGATACCGCCCAGTGACAGGATGGAGATTTCCGTGGTCTCGTAGCCGACATTCACCACCAGGACGCCCTGGGAATTTTTTACATCGATATCCAGACCCAGACCGTCTGCCACGGCCTTCTCCACTACCATGATCTTCTTGGCCTTTACGTTAGCTCCTTTGATCAGATCATAGAATGCTCTTTTTTCCACCTCGGTAACATCCGTAGGCACTGCAATGAAGAAATCAGAAGGCTTGGTATTGCCCTTCTGCAGATCACCGATAAAATACTTTACCAGCGTCTCCATATTTTTGATATCCGCGATCACACCATTGGAAAGCGGATAAGAAATATGAATATTGCTGGGAGCTTTCTCATACATTTCAAATGCAGAGTTACCATAAGCAAATAAAGTATTCTTATTCTCGATGGCAATCATATTTTTTTCGATCATGATATTGTCATCATTGCGGTTATAGATCTTTATATTGTTGGTACCAAGGTCGATACCAAATGCATTGTTTGCCACTGTCGTTATCCCTTTCTTATATCAAAAATTTTTGCTCTCTGAAGCTAGTATACCTGTTATCCCCAATAATAATGTGGTCTAACAGCGGAATGTCCATCTGGTTTCCCACCTTTGCCACATTTTCCGTCAGCTCCCTGTCGGATCTGCTGGGAGTGGGATCTCCGCTGGGATGATTGTGCACGAGGATAAGACTGACTGCCTTGTCCTTTAACGCCTCCAAAAATATCTCTCTGGGAGAGATCAGTGCCATATTGACGCTGCCGTCCGACAATTTCTTCTCACGGATCAGCTGTCCTTTGGCATCCAGACAGAGCAGATACACACATTCGGTATCCCTGTGTCTGAGCTTTTCCATAAAATATTCCGCCACATGATCCGCTCTGGTGAAGCAGATACCCTCTCTGGCTTTGGCCCGGCTCATCCTGTTGGACAGTTCGGCGATGCATTTTAGTTTCACCGCTTTCACCATGCCGATGCCCCGGATCTCCATCAGTTCTTCCACACTCACATCATGCAGACCCAGCAGTCCTTCTCTCGGATAGGTGGCCAGTGCCAGTACCTTCTCAGCCAGCGCCACCGCGGAATCCTCCTTCGTCCCGGTTCGCAGAATCACCGCAAGCAATTCCGCCTCCGTAAGATTCTCCGGTCCGAACTGCAGAAATCTCTCATAGGGAAGTCCCCGGTCTGTATTTACCTGTACATTCTTCTCGGGCATAAGTCTCCTTCTGCCTGCTCCGACGTATGCTGCCTAACGGATAAAACGGTATACCACGAACGCTATGATCACACCGATCACACTGGCGATCGTGATGTTAAACTCCAGCCCGAAAGTCAGAATAATGAAACCGAGATTCAGTTCCACTGGACTGCTGAGGCCGAAATTCTGTCCGTAATTCAGAAAAGTACCGTCGAAATAAGTCCCTATAAATCTGCCGATCACAAATCCGATCAGTACCAGGACGATCAAAACCCAATTAATTCTCTTCAAGGTAGTTCCTCTTCTTTCTTCTGTGTACTCTCCATGGCTGAACAGTCTCCCCGTGAGCCTGTCTTCCATACGTCTTTTTATACTATCACAAAAAGCTTCTTCTGTACACAAATTTAGTAGATTTTATTTTGCGCTTTTTCTACAGGATTCGTATTTTTCAATGTAGTTCTACATTGCTTTCCGGATCTGTTCTTCCGTCACAATACCTTTTTGTACCAGTACCTGCAGGGATTTCAGAATACCGAATTTGGCATGCTGCCAGGTCAGTCCGCCCTGGAAATACACTGCATACGGAGGCTTGATGGGGCCGTCC
Organism: Clostridium sp. AF34-10BH; assembly: GCF_003478095.1. Lineage (NCBI taxonomy): Bacteria > Bacillati > Bacillota > Clostridia > Eubacteriales > Clostridiaceae > Clostridium > Clostridium sp. AF34-10BH. Next base: position 94,959 of record NZ_QUEC01000006.1, on the reverse strand, counting down.
GCAGACAGCTCAATGGAGGAACCGGAAACAAATGCTCCCGCTGCCATAATGACCTGTGCATCATATCCCGGCATATCCCAGGGTTCCGGTGTCACATGACTGTCTACCGGTGCCGCCGCCTGAATTCCCTGGCAGAAGCCGATAACCCCCTCAGGCTGACCGAAGGTCACTGCCTGAATGATATCGTGTCGGCTCTCACTGCCGTTCGGTACTACCGCAAAACCTATTTTTTCATAGACATTGGCTGCAAAGATCGCACCCTTCAGTGCTCCCGCCGTCACCGTGGGAGCCAGGAAAAATCCCTGATAAAAATCTTTCAAAATGCCAAGGGAAGCGCCGACTTCCTTGCCCAGCCCCGGAGAGGTCAGACGGTATGCCGCATTTTCCACACATTCTTTCTTTCCAGCAATATATCCGCCGATAGGAGCCAGTCCGCCTCCGGGGTTCTTGATGAGAGATCCTACGATCATATCCGCACCCACGTCGGAAGGTTCTATAGTCTCCACGAATTCTCCGTAGCAGTTATCCACCATGCAGATCACGTCCGGCTTAATACCTTTAATGAAGGCGATCAGTTCGCCGATCCGCTGTACGGACAGGGTGGGTCTGGTCTGGTAGCCCTTGGATCGCTGAATCGTTACCAGATGAGTTTTCTCATTGATATTCTCACGGATTTTATCGTAATCAAAGCTTCCGTCCGGCAGCAGATCCACCTGGCGATAAGTCACACCGTATTCTGCCAGCGATCCCTTCGACGGGCGGATACCGATGACTTCTTCCAGCGTATCATAGGGTTTGCCTACCGGGGACAACAGTTCGTCTCCAGGTCTTAAATTGCTCATCAGAGCCAATGCCAGTGCATGCGTGCCGCAGGTGATCTGAGGGCGCACCAGTGCATCCTCCGTATGGAAAGTCGCTGCATAGACAGCCTCCAGGGTATCTCTTCCAAGATCGTTGTATCCGTAACCGGTAGTGCCCAACAGGCAGGCCTCACTGACCTGATGCTGCTGCATGGCATTTACCACCTTTAACTGATTGTATTCCGCGTTACTATCCACTTCATCAAAGCGGTCTCTTAAACTTTTCTCAATGGTGCAGCCGTAATCATATACGGTCTTGCTGATTCCCATAGACAGGTAGATCTCTTCATTACTGCTTCTCATAAATCTCTTTTTCTCCTAATTCTCTGATCATGTATTCCAATATTTTCTCTTCGTTATAATCAAACCGGCCCTTGTCGATCCAGGTGACTTCACTCTCTCTGCGAAACCATGTCAGCTGTCTCTTGGCAAAATGCCTGGTATCCCGTTTCAAGGTATAGACCGCATCTTCCAGGCTGCATTCTCCATCCAGATATTCCAGAATCTCCTTGTAGCCCAGTCCCTGCATGGACGTCATGCCCTTACGGCATCCCATATCCTTCAGTTGTCTTACCTCATCCACCAGACCCTGTGACATCATTTCATCGATTCTGTCCTCGATCCGTGCATACAGCTTTTCCCGGTCGTCCGTCAGCACAAAATAGCTGAAATTATAGGGACTTGTCCGTTCTTTTTCCCTCTCGTTGTGTACAGAGATCGGTTCTCCTGTCAGTTCATAATATTCTAAAGCACGGATGGTTCTCTTGATATTATTGGCATGAATATTCTCCGCCGATACGGGATCGACCTTCTTCAGCATCTCATGCAGACTCTCCGGTCCCTGTTCTTCTGCCAGAAGTTCCAGTTTTTTTCGATATTCGGTGTTCTCTTCGTTTTCCGTAAAATCAATGCCCCGAAGCACCGCCTGAATGTAAAATCCGGTGCCTCCCACCAGAATAGGGATATGGCTCCTGTCATATATCTGCTCCATACATTCCAGACAATGTTTCTGGAACACTACTACATTGAATTCTTCCCAGGGCTCCAGAATATCGATCAGATGATGGGGCACCCCCTCCATCTCCTCCGGACGGATCTTGGCAGAACCGATATCCATATGTTTATATACCTGCATGGAATCTGCCGACAGGATTTCTCCGTTTATGGCTTTTGCCAGCGCGATGGACAGTTTTGTCTTTCCCACAGCTGTCGGCCCGGTCAGGACCACCAGTGGTTTCTTTTTATTCTGTATTACCGACATTATTTTTTCCTTACTCTTTTTATCCTGCTATCCGTTGTTCTGGGTACAGTTTGCTGCATCGATGGCGATGACCAGCATCAGACCCTCCAGTTCATCCTGTGGATCGGAGAAATTAATAGTATACGTATCTCCCCAGTGAAACAGTTCTTTAGAGATATGGATGATACTGCTGCATCCATTGTATACATCATAATCCCATCCCAGAAAATCTCCCTCCACGCGCCAGCCGTTATAGTCGATCTCATATCTGGGCTTGAAAAAAGAAAACTGTTTGCGGATTTCACCACGGACCCGGCCACCGATCTCGATTTCAAAGGCCGGAAGAAAGGTAAGCAGCCGCTGTCTGATCACTCCCAGTTCATGGTTATTTCTGTCGTATACATGCAGCTGGTGTCCCAGGGAGAAAAACTCCGCTTTTACAAAATATTTTGGATTTTCATTTTCATCATAGACATCATAGGAATCTGTCCAGGAAAACACTCTCTGTTTGATCAGTAAACGCATTATACTATCCTCTTAAATTTCTTCTCCAGATCTGTCTCCGTCATGGTAATAATAGTGGGTCTGCCGTGGGGACAGTTGTAGGGATTATCCAGGGTCAGAAGTTCGTCGATCAATTTCTCCGCCTCCTGAAAGCTCAGACGGTTATTGCCTTTGACCGCCGCCTTGCAGGACATGGATGCAATCTTTTCCTCAATGACCTGAAAACTTCCGCGATTGCCGGTCTCCTGGGACAGTTCATCCAGCACTGCCAGGAACAGTTCCCTCTCACTGCATCCGTAGAGATCCACTGGTACACTACGGAGGGCATATTCGTTGCCTCCGAAAGCATCAATCTCAAATCCCAGCTGTGCAAAAGCATCCTCATAGGTGTGCAGAATGCTTTCCTCCTGCCCTGTCAGGCTGACAATAATCGCCGGCATCAGACGTTGGGACACCACACTCTTTTCATAAAACTGTTTCATCAGGCGTTCATATTTTACCTTTTCATGAGCCGCATGCTGGTCAATGATGAACAATTTGTCTTCAAACTGGATCAGCCAGTAGGTATCAAAGACCTGACCGATAATCCGGTAACGGCTGCGATTCTGCATGGACAACAGTTTTTCCTCGAACAGATTCAACTGCTGGGTATTTTTGATCTCCGGTTCCGGGGCGGCAGCTGCATCCTGCGACGATGCCGTGGGCTGTCCGGAAGCAGTTGTTGTGGCCACCTGTTCCTGTACCGGGTTCTTCCTGTCTTCCGGCGGCACTGCCTCCACGAAGAAATCATCTTCCTGCGGTACGGCTGTGGTGCTGACTGCTTTGGAAACTTCTGGTGTATTACCGTACAGGACGGCCTGCGTTTTTTTCACCGTCACAGTTCCTGCAACACCCACTGTGGAGTTCTCTATTAGCTCCGGCTTGCGGATACTGGTCTGTACCCCGGCATGATTTTCCTGCCAGACAGGTTTCTGTATAAATTCTCTCCGGTCCCTGGAAGCCGCTTCATATTTTGCTGCCTCCATGACACGATAGCTTTCTTCTCTCTTTTTTTCAAATACTTCCGGTGTGTGTTCTTTCCAGGAAGCTCTTCTCTCTTCCTGTTCTTTCTTCTGGATTGCCTTTTCATCCTCCAGAGAAGCATCCGGGATCATCTCCCGGTTCCGCAAAGTGATGGCGATCTTCTCACTGAGCATTCTGGCAAATGCCATGCCGTCAGAGAACCGCACATCCATTTTGGAAGGATGTACGTTCACATCCACCGTCTCCGTATCCATGGTGATATGCAGTACGCACAGTGGAAACTTATGCTGCATCAGATACTGCTTGTAGCCTTCCTCGATAGCCTTGGCGATCACACCGCTGCGGATAAAACGACCGTTGATAAAATAGATCTCGAAGTTACGGTTGGAACGCACCAGTACCGGTTTGCCCAGATATCCTTCGACTTTGATGCCGTTCTCTTCGATCTGGACAGGCACCAGCTCTGCGGCAATCTCCCTGCCGTAGATCCGGTAAATTACCTCCCGCAGGTCACCGTTTCCGGAGGTATGGAATCTGGTCTGGTTTCCCAGTACGAATTTAAACGAAATATCCGGTCTCGACAATGCCAGATGTTCCATCAGATCCGTGATATAACTGCCCTCTGTGGCAGGCTGTTTTAAGAACTTCCGGCGTACCGGCGTATTAAAAAACAGGTTCCGCATGAGGAACGTTGTGCCGTCCGGTGCACCGATTTCATCAATGGATTGCTCCCGCGCCCCTTCCAGTACCATGCGGGTACCCGTGAGATTTTCCTTTCGCTTGGTAATGATCTCCACCCGGGAAACTGCCGCGATACTGGATAAAGCCTCACCACGGAATCCCAGACTCGCAATATGGTTCAGATCATCCGCATCCTCTATTTTACTGGTGGCATGGCGCAGGAACGCGGTAGGAAGCTGATCTCTCTCGATACCGCAGCCGTTATCCGTCACGCGGATGAATTCAATGCCGCCTTCCTTTGCCTCCACCGTGATTGCTGTAGATCCGGCATCAATGGCATTCTCCACCAGTTCCTTTACCACACTGGCTGGTCTCTCCACCACCTCACCGGCAGCGATCCTGTCGATCGTCCGGGAGTCCAGTACATGTATTCCCATAAATCTCCTCCCTTATGCTTTCTAGCCGTTCCAGCGGTTCTTTAACTTATTCTGCAGGCGGTACAAAGTATTCAGTGCATCCAGCGGTGTCAGAGTCGTTACTTCGATCTCCATCAGTTCCTTCAGCACATCCTCGTCCGTCACCGTATCAAACAGAGACATCTGCGCCAGATCCACTTCATCGTATTTTGGCTGTTTTTTTGCTTTCCCATCGCCCTTATTATCAATGGCGATACTCTGCACCTTTTCGGTGATATCATTGTCGGACAGCTGTTCCACGATCTCTTTTGCACGGTCAATGACCATATCCGGCACACCGGCCAGTTTGGCCACCTGGATACCGTAGCTCTTGTCTGCACCGCCCTTTACGATCTTACGCAGGAATACAATATCGTCTCCGCATTCCTTGACTGCGATGCAGTAGTTGTTGACATTGTTCATTTTGCCTTCCAGCTCGGTCAGCTCATGATAATGGGTGGCAAACAGTGTCTTCGCTCCCAAAAGCTTTCGATTACTGATATGTTCGATCACTGCCCAGGCAATGCTCAGGCCATCAAAGGTGGACGTGCCTCTTCCGATCTCATCCAGGATCAGGAGACTTTTGGATGTGGCATTCCGTAAAATATTCGCCACCTCATTCATCTCCACCATGAACGTGGACTGCCCGCTGGCCAGGTCATCCGATGCACCCACACGGGTAAAGATTCTGTCTACAATGCCGATGTTGGCACTTCTGGCAGGCACGAAACAACCGATCTGTGCCATCAGCACGATCAGTGCCGTCTGACGCATATATGTGGATTTTCCCGCCATATTCGGACCGGTAATGATGCTGATACAATGACTTCCATTATCCAGATAGGTGTCGTTGGCAATAAACATGTCATTAGTGATCATCTGTTCCACCACAGGATGTCTGCCATCCTTGATATCAATGACACCTTTTTCATTTAACTTCGGGCGTACATAGTGATTGCGCTCAGACACCAGGGACAGGGATGCATAAACATCCAGCTTTGCAAGCGCCTTGGCAGTATTCTGGATACGTACCAGTTCCTGTGCGATGGTATCCCGGATTCTGCAGAAAATATCATACTCCAGTGTCTGAAGCTTGTCCTCCGCATTTAAGATCGTATCTTCCAGTTCTTTTAATCTCGGTGTGGTATACCGCTCCGCATTGGCAAGGGTCTGCTTGCGGATATAATCCTCCGGCACCAGATCCTTGTAGGAATTGGTCACCTCAAAGAAGTAGCCGAACACATTATTTTTTTTGATTTTGAGATTCTTGATTCCGGTACGTTCTCTGTCTTCTTCCTCCAGCTGGACCAGCCATTGTTTGCCGTCATGTTTGGCGGCACGCAGATGATCTATAGTCTCATCGAACTGATCCTTGATCATTCCGCCTTCACGAATAGATATGGGCGGTTCCTCAACGATCGCCTCGTCAATCAGCTGATAAATGTCCTCCAGTCCATCGATTTCTTCCCGGATGGCTGCCAGCTCCTCTTTCTGGAAGCCCGACAACACCGTCTTGATAGGCGGCAGCATCTGCAGAGAGTTACGAAAAGCGATCAGATCTCTGGGGTTTGCCGTCTTATAAGTTACTTTGCTGAGCAGTCGTTCCAGATCGTAAACCGGATTCAGGTACTCTCTGATCTCGTCCCGGGAGATGGAATCCTGATTCAGTTCCTGGATTGCATCCAGACGTTTCTCCATTTCTTCCTTATCAATCAGAGGCTGCTCAATATAGTTTCGCAGCAATCTGCCGCCCATGGCCGTCTTCGTCTTGTCCAGTACCCACAACAGAGACCCTCTCTTCTGCTTTTCCCGCAGTGTCTCTGTCAGTTCCAGATTTCTTCTGGTGGAACTGTCCAACAGCATGTATTTGCTGGTAAGATAGGGAGAAATATGAGTAAAATGTTCCAGATCCGTCTTCTGGGTATCATATAAATATTGCAGTAATGCTCCTGCTGCCAGAATTCCTGTAGGAAATTCCTCAACACCGAGGCCGATCAGAGTATTCACCTTAAAATGTCTCATAAGGATCCGCCGGCAGCCGTCATCATCGAACATGTGAGACTCCAGTGAGCTGACCGACATATGTAACCGGGACTTCAAGTCCTCCACATCATATCCGCTGACCAGAAAGGCCTCATTGCAGATGATCTCCGAGGGCTCATATTTCATCAGTTCGTCCTTCAGTTTCCGCAGGTCTTCTACCTCTGTCACATAATAATCTCCAGTAGTGACATCCGCTGCGGAAATGCCGATTCCATCCGAGGTATAGGCAATGCACATCAGGTAATTGTTCTTGCTGGCTTCCAACGACTGGACATCCAGGTTGGTCCCCGGGGTCACCACACGGATAACCTCTCTCTTCACCAGTCCCTTTGCCAGCTTTGGGTCCTCCACCTGTTCGCAGATGGCTACTTTATAGCCCCTGCTGACCAGTCTGGCCAGATATGTCTCCACCGCATGATAGGGAATACCACACATAGGAGCACGTTCCTCCAGTCCACAACTTTTTCCGGTCAGTGCAATTTCCAGCTCTTTGGATGCTACTATAGCATCGTCAAAGAACATTTCATAAAAGTCTCCCAGGCGATAAAAAAGGATGCAGTCCTTATACTGCTCCTTGGTCTCCATATATTTTTGCATCATTGGTGTCAATTCAGCCATGATTTTCTCCTGTTCTGTAAAAGAATACACGACAAAGCGGACACGCAAAAGCTTGCGTATCCGCATCTATCTTAGCACAAAATATTGAGGTTGTAAATTAAAGAACCCGTCCACAAATGATAGTTTTTGCCCCTTATCCCAACCGTGCGGCGCGCTCCAGTGCATCATCAATATGCGCACACACATTCTCTCTGCCGACCTTGTCCAGGAAACCGCTCTTCTCCATGACGTGCATGGGCTGTTCCCCTACATGGGACAGAATGATCTGGATATTTTTCTTCTTGCAGTCTATATATAGCTGTTCCAGATTATGCATAGCTGTGGCATCGATAGCGCTCACGCTGCGCATACGCAGTACCAGACAATTCATCTTCTCATCCAGTGTGATCTTCAGGATCTTGTCCGCTGCGCCAAAGAACAGAGGGCCGCTGACCTCATAAACCATAGTGTTGTGCGGTACGACTCTTAAGGACAGGCTGTCCGCATCATCCTCATCGTCCACATATTTCCAGCCTTCCACTTCCGTCACATCGCTCATACGTTTCATGAACAGAATGGCTGCCAGCAGGATACCTACCTCAATGGCTACCACCAGATCAAACACAACGGTCAGTACAAACGTGGTCACCAGAACGATGATATCGCTCTTGGGTGCAGTCTTGCAGAGTCCTACGAACTTCCGCCAGTCACACATATTGTATGCCACCATGAACAGGATCGCTGCGATGGTAGGCATGGGGATCAGTGCCGCATACGGCATCAGCACCACCAGTATTAACAGCAGTGTCACAGAATGTACCATACCTGCAATAGGGGTACGTCCGCCGTTTTTCACGTTGGCTGCGGTTCTGGCAATGGCTCCGGTAGCCGGAATTCCTCCGAACAATGCGGAAGTAATGTTGCCGGCACCCTGGGCGATCAATTCCATGTTGGAGCGGTGTCTACTATTCACCATGCTGTCTGCCACCACACAGGAAAGCAGAGACTCGATAGCCGCCAGAATAGCGATGGTGAAAGCATCCGGCAGGACATTCTGTACGGTCTTCAGGCTGAAGGACGGCAGAGAAATTGTCGGGAGCTTATTGGAGATCTCATACAGATCTCCGATGGTGTTTACATTCATATTAAGCAGTGCTACCATGGCACTTCCCACCAGTACTGCAATCAGTGAAGGGGGAATCTTCTTGCAGAAGCCCGGCAGATACTGCCATACGATCAGGATCAGCAGACTGATCACACCCACCAGAAGGGCCTGCAGATTGGTGGTGGATATAAACTGAAATACCGCTTTTAATTTGTCCATGGTCTCGATCAGCGGCTCTTCACTGACAATGGTCAGTCCCATGAAGTCCTTGATCTGTCCGATCAGAATTGTCACGGCAATACCTGAGGTAAAGCCCGTGGTAATGGTATAAGGGATGAACTTGATCAGATTACCCAATCGGAATAATCCCATCAGAATCAGGATCACACCGGCTAACAGTGTCGCAATGATCAGTCCGTCCATACCGTTCTTCGCCACAATACCGGCTACGATAGTGGCAAATGCCGCTGTAGGCCCGGCAATCTGCACACGGCTGCCGCCTAAGAATGAGATTACAAACCCTGCCGTAATAGCAGTATAAATACCCTTCTCCGGAGTCACACCGGACGCCAGTGCCAGTGCAATGGATAAGGGCAGTGCAATGATAGCCACGATGATACCCGCGATCACATCTTTCACAAACTGTTCTTTCGTGTAGCTTTTCATCACGGAGAAAAGCTTGGGTTTTAGTTTTTCCATAACAATCTCCTTAATAATACAAAACTCGTGTGAAATTATAAAATTTTTATAAAGTCACACGAGCCTTATCATATCTCTATTTCGTTTTCTTGGCAAGATTTTTTTGGCCAAATTATTCTACAATACGATTTTTTCCATTATTTTTTGCGGTGTATAGCTTACGATCTGCAGAAGTAAACAACAGATCCATCTGTTTATCTGCCTCATAACGTTCCATTCCACCGCTGATCGTAATATCCGTTTGTTTGGTTGCCTGAGAGTATTTCCTTAACCCCTCCTGAATATTCTGAAACGCCTGCAGCACCTGCTCACGGTTGTCTTCTTCGAATACCAGCATAAATTCCTCGCCGCCGAATCGGGAGGCAATTCCCTTTCCCAGCATTTCCTCCAGCATCAGTCTGCCGGCTTCCCTTAGCACATCATCACCATATCCATGTCCATAGGTATCATTTACTACTTTAAAATCGTCCACATCCATCAGTATGATCCAAAAATTCTTGCCTGGTATCCGCATCCATTCATCCACCTGTTTTACCAGATAGCGTCGATTATACAGTCTGGTCAGTGGATCATGATTTGCTGCAAATTCCAGATTTTCACTGAGTGTCAGCAATTGTTTCCGTTGTTCTTCATACCTTTTGAGCAGTACAAATATCATGGTAAATACGGAAAATGCTACGATGATAAAAGATCCCAGCGTTGTTCCTATTATACCGATTTCATCCATATTGCTCCATCTGGAAGGACGTTCAAAACTGATCATCATGATTACAAGATATTCCAGCAGGGTGAACGCATAAGAAGCAATCACCATGCTTCTGGGGAAAAATACTGCCAGTCCCACAATTCCAAGAATCAGATATACAATGGCTGTGTTCCCATAACAATAATACAGATAAGGGAACTCAAACCAGGAAAGTATTAAAATGATCACAACCGCAGGTAATTGCACCTTTTGGGTAATCCATCCGGCACATCCGATGATCAGGATCATCAACAGGCATACTCCACAGAGTATGGTGGGTAGTTCCGTCCCATGAATACAGAAATTGCAAATCGTCCCAATCAGGTTTGCGCTTACGGCCGTGATCACAAGAATCTGATACATATTCCAGGACATATCCTTCTCTATATCACAATTTCCCCAAAGTTCTTTTTCCTTCTCTTGTTTCATTTTATTTTCCTTTTACACCTGATGACCTGTGTAATAAAATCCATGGCATTCATCCAGCGATACATTCACTATCTTCCCCACAAGTGATGCATCCCCCTGAAAATGTACCAATGTATTGTTGGACATTCTTCCGGTGACCATGGAGCGGTCGTTTTCGTTGATCTCTTCCACCAGCACATCTGCAATCTGTCCCTGATATCTGCTAACCTGTTCTCTGGCAGTCTCCTGCACGGTCTTAAGTACCCGGTCAAACTGTTCCTTCACCTGCTCCTCTGGCACCTGTTCCATGGCTGCCGCCGGAGTACCGGTACGTTTGGAATAAATAAAGGTAAACGCATTGTCATATTTCACACGGCGGATCACATCAATGGTCTCATCCACGTCTTCTTTCGTCTCTCCCGGAAAGCCTACGATAATATCCGTGGTAATAGCCATATCCGGGATCTCCCTGCGGATCTTCTCCGCCAACTCCAGATACTGTTCCTTGGTATAACGACGGTTCATGGCTTTTAAAATCTTCGTGGAACCGGACTGTAAGGGCAGATGCAGATGTCTGCAGATCTTTTTCGAATGCTTCATCACCTCAATGAGTTCCTCCGACAGATCCTTGGGATGGGAAGTCATGAATCGGATCCGCTCCAGGCCTTCGATCTTCTCCACTTCCTGCAGAAGCTGCGCAAAGGTAATGGGGTCCTCCAGATTCTTGCCGTAGGAATTCACATTCTGTCCGAGCAGCATGATCTCCACCACACCGTCCGCCACCAGGCCTTCAATCTCCCGAATGATATCCTTCGGATTACGGCTGCGTTCCCTGCCGCGGACATAGGGGACAATACAATAGCTGCAGAAATTATTGCAGCCGAACATAATATTGATACCGGATTTGAAAGAATATTTTCTCTCTACCGGCAGATCTTCCACGATCTTGTCCGTATCCTTCCAGATATCAATGACCATTCCCTCATTTTCAAACAGGGAGCATAATAGCTCTGCAAATTTGAAAATATTATGCGTTCCGAAGATCAAATCAACAAAACGATAACTGGTCTTGATCTTTTCGATCACGGAAGGTTCCTGCATCATGCAGCCGCACAGGGCGATCTTCATATGGGGATTTTTCTTCTTGTAACCGTTCAGTACCCCCAGTCTTCCGTAAACGCGCTGATTTGCATTGTCTCTGACCGTACAGGTATTGTAGATCACGAAATCCGCATTTTCGTCCTCAATGATCTCATAGCCCACTTTCTCCAGAATTCCCACCAGTTTCTCGGAATCCCTGGCGTTCATCTGACACCCGAAAGTCGTCACGCAGCAGGTCGGCTTTCTGCCCAGCTTTTCTCCAAGCTTTGCCACATGACCGGAGGCTTTCTCCATAAAATAATACTGTCTCTCCGTTTCGTTCATTTGTGTTACATTCGTCATATAAAAAAATGTTGCCTTTCCAAATCAGTTTTTGTTCTCATCTTATCGATTCGCATATTTTGCTGCAATGGCGATCAGCAGTTCCGTAGTCTTCTCCATGGACTGTACGCAGGCGTACTCGTATCTGCCGTGGTAATTCTCTCCACCTGTGCACAGGTTCGGACAGGGCAGCCCCATAAAGGACAGTCTGGCTCCATCTGTACCGCCGCGGATCGGAGATACTTTGGGCTCGATCCCCAGTTCTTCCATGGCAGCTTTCGCGTTGTCGATCAGATGCATGTGCTGCTCCATGATCTCCCGCATGTTATAATAAGAATCTTTCACATCTACCACAACAGTGCCTTCCCCATACTTCCGGTTCAGGAAATCCGCACAGGACATAAACAGCTCTTTTTTCTGTTCAAACAGCTGTCTGTTATGATCACGGATAATATAGTCCGCAGTAGTTTCCTCCACATTGCCGCTTAGGGCATCCAGATGGAAAAATCCCTCATAGCCTTCGGTATACATTGGATTCTGCTCCACCGGCAACAGCTTCTGGAACTCCTGCGCGATCAGAATGGCATTTTTCATTTTACCCTTGGCGGAACCCGGATGCACACTCCTGCCATAGACATGGAGTTTTGCTCCGGCTGCATTAAAGTTTTCATATTCCAATTCCCCCAGCGCTCCGCCGTCCACGGTGTAGGCATAATCCGCACCGAACAGCTTCACATCAAAATGATCGGCTCCAGCACCCACTTCCTCATCCGGGGTAAAGCCGATCCGGATCTTACCATGCTTTTTCTCCGGATGCATTAATAAAGTCTCCGCCATGGTCATGATCTCAGCCACACCGGCCTTGTCGTCCGCGCCAAGCAAAGTCGTTCCGTCCGTCACGATCAGATCTTGTCCCATATAATGTAACAGTTCCGGAAAATCCTCCACCTTCATGACAATATTCTCTGCTGCATTCAACACAATATCTTTTCCATCGTAATTCTCTACGATCCGGGGATTTACGTTGGTATCCGTCACCGCCGGAGAGGTATCCATATGGGAAATGAAGCCAAGTACCGGAGCTTTCTCGCAGCCTGCGGATGCCGGAATTGTGGCATAGACATAACAGTGCTCCTTGTCATAAGTGATCTCTGCGGCCCCCATGGCCTCCAGTTCGCTCACCAGCTGTCTGGCCAGATCATGTTGTTTCATGGTACTGGGGATGGTGGTGCTTTCTTCACTGGACTGGGTATCGATCTTTACATATCGTAAAAAATTTTCAATGGTCTTGTCCATAATCTCACTCCTTAACTTATACACCATCTCGCTTAAAAGCTCGATGATGTACATTCGCCAAATACAGATCCTTGTGCAAGCACGAACCTGTACCTGGCTCATCGTATACACAAATACAACTGTCCTCTCTTACGCTCTTATAAACGCGGACAGCTGTATCTTATTTATCATATCATGGTGTCGGCAACCCTTCAATCATTAATTTCAAATTTTATATTTCTTGGAAATTATATTTCCGTATTTCCCGACAGATTCCTCTTGACAGCGTCAGTACCGCCAGCAGATTCGGTACTGCCATCAGTCCGTTACAGATATCCGAAAAATCCCACACTGCTTCCAGCGAGCAGACCGCTCCCAAAAAAGTGACCAGTCCATAGCCCAGGCGATACCACTGGGTTCGGTCACAGCCGCCCGTCAGATACTCAAAAGCTTTCTCCCCCTGATATTCCCAGGCGATAATCGTGGCAAATGCAAACAGTACAATGGAGATTGTGAGCATCCATTCCCCTGTTCTGCCGAAAGTATCTGAAAAAACAGCGATCATGAGGGCTGTACCGTTCAGGACTTCTCCCCGGGGGTCCCTCTGCCCCAGCATTCCACTGGCCGCAATGGCAAGCCCCGTCAGAGAGCAGATCACAATGGTATCAATAAAGACACCCGTCATGCTGATATATCCCTGATGCACCGCATCTGACGTATCTGCGGCAGCAGCACTGATTCCCGCCGCCCCCAGTCCCGCTTCATTTGAGAAAACACCTCTGGAGACCCCATAGCGCATCGCCATTCTTCCGGAATTGGCGATTCCGTTTTCCACTGCAAGCATCATCCCTGCCGCCCCTCCTGTCATAGCCTCCGGGCAGAAAGCTCCCCACAGGATCTGCACCACACCGGCGGGAAGATTCTTAAAATGGGTAAAGATCACCATTCCCGTTCCAAACAGATAAAACACTGCCATACAGGGCACCAGATATTCCGTCACCTTCGCAATGGTTCCTATCCCTCCCAGAATCACCAGAATCGTAAGCAGACTTAACACAATTCCCGTGACTGTCTGTTTTACCTGAAACGTCACCGAAAGTGCCTCCGCAATAGAATTTCCCTGTGTCATATTTCCCATGCCGAAGGAAGCCAGCACTGCAAATGCTGCAAACAGCATGGCGAGGATCCTGCCTGCCGTTTTCTGTGGGAATGCATTTTGCAGTACATACATCGGACCGCCTGCCGGTTCCCCCTTTTGGTTTTTGACACGATACCTGACACACAGTGTGCTTTCTACCAGTTTGGTCGACAGCCCGATGATCCCGGACAGTAACATCCAGAACAGAGCGCCCGGCCCTCCCAGTACCATGGCAGTGGCTACCCCTACAATATTTCCCGTTCCAATGGTGGCCGCCAGTTCCGTGGTCAGGGAAGAAAACGAAGATACTCCCCTGCCCTCTGTTCCCTTCCGGCTTTCTGGCAAAAACACACGCCTGAGTGCAGCAGGCAGATTCTTCAAGGGAAGAAATCGTAAGCTAAGCATCAGATAACAGCCGGTTCCCAGCAACAAAAAAATAAGCCAGGGTCCCCATATGATCCGGTCTGCCTGCTGTAAAAGTTTTTTTATTCCTGTGATCATAAACAGTCGTATCTCCCCGACTTATTTTCTAAAATATATTCTTTATTTTTCTATTTTATACCGTTGCTATCACTGTCCGGCTGCTTTTCCGGATTCCTGTATTTTCCGGAATGTATTTACTGGATATCCGGCAGAAAACCCGGTATCTTTTCTGCGATCTCACGGATCCCGAACAGATATCCGATGCCTTTCTCCAGTTGTCCTTCGGAAGCATTGAGCAGTGTTGCGGTCAGATGCAGCTTATGCTCTCCATATGCAAGATCACACGAATACTCACCGTTGTCGTTTTCCATGGTCATCCGGTCCTCCGCTTCTATTTCAGCTTCTTTATCCCACATGATCTGTGCATTGGTATCATAAGGTGCCTCTCCTTCGATTTCAATATAGGTCCCGGAATCATAATCATGCAGATAAGACTGCATATAATCGGTGATAAAATAATAAGGGGCATCCGCACCAATATCATCCCAGGTGACAGGTTCTGTCTCATCTTCCAATACAACCTTCATGGCATAGAGTGTTCCGGTCTCGGAATCCACGACACACTCTATACTGACTCCCGTAACCTCCTCTTCCTTCATGCGCATACAGATGTCATAGGCCATGATCGCGACTCCATCCGACAGCTTTTCATCATACAAAATATATCGTTTGATGGAAATATGATCTGTATCCATATTTTTGAAAAAATAATCCTCCGGGATCACACCCATATCCTGAAAAGTGTAATTCCATTCCGTATTTAAAATATATTCATCGATCAGACTATATATTTCACCATCCGTTGCAGCTTCATAATCCTGTTCAGAGATATAGTACTGTTTTCCCAAAGCGATACCGTCTGCCAGATTTTGAAGTCTGCGCACGGTGTCTGTCTCATACTCTTCCTTCCAGACGGTATAATCCGTTCCTGTATTCGATATACTGACTGACCCAGTCAGCCTGCTTTTATCCTGCAATCGTAACAGCCCTTCCGGTCCTGCGAATGCAAATACGATCAGCACGAGCAGTCCGCCCATACATAGTAGGAAATTGCGCCGGTTCTTATTCTCCTGTTTTTTCATATTCCGCCTTTTGCTCCCCTGTTGCTTTTATTTTTTACAGCATGTTTTTCCCCGGGAAAATATAACCGCATTACCGTGCCTTCTCCAAGCTTGCTGTCAATCTTCAGTTCCCCCTGATGCAGGGTAATGATCTTCTGACAGAGAGCCATTCCGATACCGGCTCCGCCCTCCTTGCGGGATCTGGACTTATCCACCATATAAAAAGCCTCCGTGATCCTCGCGATCTCTTCCTGAGGGATCCCCCTGCCGTTGTCTACCACCTTGATCTCATATCCCTGTGTGCGCTTACTTCCCTTCATCAGAATAAATCCGCCTTCTTCCACAGCCTTTACGGCATTATCCAGCAGATTATATAACAGTGACAGAAGCAGATCCCTGTCCCCCCAGATCACTCCTCTTTCCAGATCGATCTTCCCCCGGATCCTTTTACGTCCAAAGGGGATCCGCATCGTATCCCGAATATTTTCCTCCAGTTCTTTCGTCTGAAGCTTCTTGAATTCTAATTCCTGTCTATCCATTCCCACCAGCTCCAGCAATTTGTGAGAGAGGCTTTCCAGACGTTTTCCCTGACTGAAAATATAATAAGTGGCTTCGCCCCGCTCCTGTTCTGTCAGTTCATAGGAGTTCAGCATATCCGCATATCCGATGATAGAAGTCAGCGGTGTTTTGAGTTCATGGGCAAATGCCGCCGTAAAATCTTCCTTCTGTTTTGCTTCCAGCTCTTTTTCCTCCATCTGACGTACCAGTCTGTCCGTCATCCGGTTAAAGCTTCTGGACAGTTCTCCGATCTCATCTGTGCCCTGATAGACAGCTCTCTTCTCAAAATCCCCTCCTGCAATCCTTCCCGCAGTGCGGTTTAACTGCTCTATGGGGCGGGTCAGATATCTGGACAGCAAAAAAGCTGCCAGACCACCGATCACCAACAGACCTGCCAGCGCAATACCATATTGCCGCATCATACTACTCCGTTCTTCATAAATGCCGCTCAGATCCTTCAGGATCCCTAGATATACCGTATCTGCCGAATCCGTCGCCTGATCTGTGATGATGCTGAGCAGATAATAACACGTTCCTACCTTGCGGACTCCGTAGACCTGATCTGCACCGGGATCCATAGTCCGGAGCATTTCCTCCGCAAGCCTCCTGATCTCATCCTGTGGCAGTTTCAGGCTGCCTGCCAGAGTGATCGTGCCATCTGTTTCAAGGATCATACATTCCGTACCGTTCTGATCCGTCATCCGTTCTGTTGCGGAATTTCCTGCCTGTATCCCAGCAAATTCCGCTCCGTATTTTTCCATGTTCTGATACACCATATCATATATGGTCTGAAACAAAAGATTTTCCCGTTTTCCCTGTTCTGTCTCCCGTTCCAGCATCCGGTCAAAATAGGAAGACAGCATGAAAGTTCCAAAGAGCAGAAAAATCACTGTAAGAAGCGCAATCACTGAAAAAAACAATTTATGAGCGAACTTCATTCAACCGATACCCCACTTTATATACTGCCACGACCATCTCTTCCCAGTGCAGTTTTTTCTTCAGCCGCTGTACATGCAGGTCCACCGTGCGGCTCTGTCCCATATATTCACCGCCCCATACGGTCTCGTATATAGTCTCCCGGTACAAAGCCCTGTTTTTATTTCTTGCAAACAATAACAGAAGATCAAATTCCTTCGGTGTCAGATAGATTTCTTCTCCATCCAGTGTCACTCTGTGGGATGCCGTATCTATAGTTACATTGTTGACCTGTATCATCGTCTCCGTCTTATGATATCTGCGCAGCACTGCCTCTACTCTGGCCAGAAGCTCCACGATCTCGAAAGGCTTCGGCAGATAATCATCTGCGCCCATGCGAAGCCCTTTTACTTTATGTTCCGTAGAACCCAAGGCTGTCAGAAAGATCACCGGAAGCTCACAGGCTTTCGCATAATCCATCAGTTCATAACCATTGATTCCCGGCAGCATGATATCCAAAAGTGCCAGATCGAATTTCTCCCGCTCCATAAGATCCGCTGCGGTCTGCCCGTCCGGTGCCCAGGTGCACTGGTACCCGGCTCTCGTCAGATTGATCCGGATCAGATTGGCAATGGGCTCCTCATCTTCTGCAATTAATATTCTAAGCATTTCCCTGTCCCTCGACCACATTTCATAAGCTCACGAATTCGTGCTATCGCACTCTGCATCCTGCTTCGCAGGATATTCGTTCGCTAATAGTGCAAGAAAAACAAATGTCTGCTTCGCAGCCGCTTGTTTTTCTTTTGCACATATTTATATTATAGCATATCTCATCTTTGTATCCAATTTGTATCATCTATTTATTCGGCACTATTTTTTCGTCCGATCATACCATATATTAAATGAATTATTGGAAAGGATTGCTATGAAAGACTATTCTTTTGAAGAACATTTTGAAAAATATCCACTGGCCATGGCCTATGTTCCCTGGCAGCATTTCACCAAAATGTATGAGAATCTGGAAAAAGGCTACCAGGCGGGTACCATTTTTCCGGAGCTTGACAAACCTTTTACCGGAAGGAGATGCGTAAAATGAACAGTGAAGAAAGAATGCTGCACGACATCGGCATTGCCGACTTCGTTCTGACGGATCTGATGCTGTATCTGGACACTCACCCCACAGACCGGAATGCCATGGAGTATTTCAACCATTATACCAGGATCAAGACACAGATGGAGCGGGAATTCTCCAGAGAATATTACCCCCTGCGGAAAGATCTGGCAGAAAGTAACAAGGAGTGGCGTTGGGGCAACGCTCCCTTACCCTGGGAAGGAGGATGTAACTGATGTGGAGTTATGAGAAAAGATTACAGTTCCCTGTAAATATCAAGGAACCCAATGCCAAACTGGCCCAGGTCATCATCTCCCAGTACGGTGGCCCCGACGGGGAAATGGGTGCCAGCATGCGTTATCTGTCCCAGCGTTATTCCATGCCCTTTAAGGAAGTGGCAGGACTGTTGACGGATATCGGAACTGAAGAGCTTGGACATTTGGAAATGGTTGCCACCATCGTTCACCAGCTGACCCGTGACCTCTCCATGGAAGAGATCGAGAAAAGCGGATTTGCCAATTATTATGTGGATCACACCATTGGTGTCTGGCCTCAGGCAGCAGGCGGTGTGCCCTTCAATGCCTGTGAATTTCAGGTAAAAGGAGACATCATCACAGATCTGCACGAAAGTATGGCTGCGGAACAGAAAGCCCGCTCCACCTACGACAACATTCTGCGCCTGATCAAGGATCCGGATGTCTGTGAACCCATCAAGTTCCTCAGAGCCCGGGAGATCGTCCACTACCAGCGCTTCGGTGAAGCCTTGCGCATTGCCCAGGATCACCTGAACTCCAGGAACTTCTATGCGTTTAACCCCGGTTTTGACCGCTGCGATTCCTGCGAGACCTGATGATTCCAAAACCGTTTTTTCGCAAATAACACAAAAAACACAAATTCCGTACAAAAAATCCTGATTTAGGAGTATTTTTGTACGGAATTTCTTAAAATATCTCTTCCAGCGAAAATCATTCACTGTTTTCTATTTGAAACCACTGTTTTTGTATTTATTTCGCTGTTTTTTGTAGTTTATGTACAATCATCTGTCTATCTCTCTTCACCCATGAAGAACAATGCCAGTGTTCCGGGGCCGGAATGAGAACCAATGGTGGGGCCCACATAGTTGATGAGGAAGCTGTCCATGCCAAAGCGCGCCTTTACCAAGTCTCTCACCAGTTCCGCCGCAGGCAGATCATCACCGTGGCTGATGAAAACAATATCGTTCTGGTCACGGTAGGATCCCATCTTCTCCTCCATGTAATCCACCAGTGCATGCAGAGATTTCTTACGTCCTCTTACCTTACCGATGACAATCAGATGTCCATCGTTATCTACATGAAGCTTGGGTTTGATACCGGCCAGTGTTCCTACAAATGCCGTAGCCTTGCTGACACGTCCGCCGCGGTAGAGGTGATACAGATCATCCACGGTAAATACATGTACCAGATGCAGACGATTATTCTTCACCCACTCTGCCACTTCTTCCATGGATTTGCCCTGATCTCTCAAAGTCACTGCCTTGTGGACCAGCAGTCCCTCTCCCAGAGAAGCGCACAGACTGTCGATCACGATGATCTTGCAATCGGGCTGTTCCTCCATGATCTCATCCGCCGCGATCCGCATGCTGTTGTAAGTACCGCTCAGTCCGGAGGAGAAAGCGATACAGAGGATCTCTTTATTTTCTTTCAGATATTCCGTAAAATGAGCCTTTGCCTCCTCAGGGTTGACCTGGGATGTAGTCGGCATCTTGCCCTGTCTCATCAATGCATAGAATTCTTTTTCGGGAAGTTCCTGTCCTTGTCCATAAGTCACACCATCCATGATATAGCTAAGGTTCATGCATCCAAGATCATGTTCCTTCAGATACTCTACCGGCAGATCAGCAGTACTGTCTGTAACGATTTTAAACATTGGTTACCCTCCTGATGCTATCAATTTTTCCTAAGCATACATCAAAAGGGCACCCATTTCAATTTTCGCTGACAAAAGTGATACATTTTGTCACATTTTTCTAGTTCCTGGCATTCTTCCACGGAAGAAACGATTTCTCATTTTTGCTCTGTCAAAAGGAATCAGCGGATACAGATAGCTTTGTCCGGAGATTGTCTTATTCGTAAGGAGCGCCAGCGCAAATATAATCAGTCCGGCAATATAACCCCATATTCCGAAAAGCTGTGTCAAAATCAGATTGAGGATCCGCATAAATTTCAAGGCATAACCCAATTCATAATTAGCCTGCGTGTAATTAGCAATGGCCACAAATGCCATGGCAAGCATAACCTCACTGGAGAACCACCCACTCTCCACCGAAAATTCTCCCAGCACCAGCGCCGCCATGACACTCAAGGGAGTACTCAACATATTCGGTGTGTTGACCGCCGCCAGCCGCAGTCCGTCAATGGCCAGCTCCAACAGTAAAAACTGCAGGATCAGAGGCACATTGGGATCCTCTTTCAGAATAATAAATTCCAGATTCTCTGGGATCCACATCCGATGATTCATAAGGAGCAGATATGTGGGTGTCACGAAATACGTGAGCAGTGCGATCAGGAAACGGGTCAGACGCAGATACGTTCCGGTGACCGGCGGAAAGTAATAATCATCCGCCTCTTCCACCACATCAAAGATCGTGGTGGGCAGGATCATGGCAGAAGGGGAATTGTCCACCAGGATCACCAGATTGCCTTCCAGCACCTGGGCCGCCGCCGTATCCGGCCGCTCCGTGTATTTGAACTTCGGAAACGGATTGTACCACTTCCGCTGGTACAGACATTCCGCCAGGCTTTCCTGATTCATGGCCAGAGCATCCACCTGAATGGAACGGATCCGTTCCCGGATCTGCGTAAGAAGTTTCGGATCCACACGGCTCTCCATATAACACAGTACGATATCTGTTCTGGAATTCTCCCCGGCATTAAGCATTTCCATATGAAGATCCGTACTACGGATCCTGCGGCGGATCAATGCTGTATTGAATACCACTGTCTCCACGAAGCCGTCCTTGGACCCCCGGAGTACCTTGTCCTTGTCCGGCTCCTCCACCCCTCTGGTGGGATAGGTTCTGGCATCGATCAACACCGCCTTTTCATAACCGTCCAATAACAGGACAAAGACGCCGGACAGCAAAGCTCCCAGTATTTTCTCCCAGGTATCGTCCAGATCCACCTCCACGTAGGGAATCGCGATTTTGGACATCTCATGGGCATCCTTTGGGAAGTCCTCCGCCTTCAGCTCCATCAGATACTGTAATATTTTCTGCATCAGTTCATCCTTGCAGAAACCATCGATCAGATACATGCAGGCATCGGTGTCACCGAGACGGATCACCCGGTGAATAATATCGAAATTGGTTTCCAGTCCCATCAGTTCATCCACATACTGCATATTCTGCTGAAGCTTTTCCGATATTCTGACGAGCTTTGGTTGTTTGTTCTGTGGCATAAAAAATCCCCCTTGGGTCTATGATCTAAATTTCATCATGTCCCATTCGGGGGATTTTATTCTGCTATTTTGTTGTTTTACCTGTTACTTCGTGGTGCTTCCGAAGCCGCCGTTACGGATTCCTTCCGCATCATCATCTTCCGTGATGCCATACTGCATAAAGATTCCCTGTGCAAATCCGGTTCCCGCAGGAATCTCCACGGTCTTGTCTTCATTGGAATCATTGGTGATCTTCATGAAGATATGTCCTTCATTATCTGAAAAGAAATAGTCACTGTCAATGATGCCCACGGTATTGTTCATCTGCAAACGGTATTTAAAGCCCAGTCCGCTTCTCGGATAAATCTGTAATACCCAGTCCTCCTGCATTTCAGCACGAATGCCGGTAGGAATCTTGATGGTCTCTCCCGGGGCCAGGGTAAAGGCAAACGGTGCGAAGAAATCATAGCCTGCGCTTCCTTTCGTGGCTCTCCTGGGAAGTTTTAAATTTTCATACATTTCCTTGATCTGTGCTTCCGTATACTGAGGATATCCCTCCTGCATGGCAGTCAAAAACTGCCCCGGACTTACAAAATGAAATTTTGCTATTCTGTGCATTGTCTGTTCTTTCCTTTTTCTTCTTACATTACCGGCTGAAACCAGCCACTTCCTATGCGTAATCCCCGCAGTGCAATACCGGCACCCGTCTATGGTCACTGGCCAGGGTTTTCTTCACATCGATCACCCGCTGGTTCTTACTGCCCTTCCACAGGAGCTTTACATCTTTTTCCTCCACATGGAATTCACCGTCTACTACCACATCCACATACTGCATCACCGGCAGATCACAGATGTCTTCCCAGCTGTCCCCGGTGTACATCCAGATCGTTTTCGTGGGATATTTTTCCCGGATTTCACTCATGAGTTCTCTGACATCCGCCCGGTTCATGGGATGCATCGGGTCTCCGCCGGAAAAGGTAATACCCGAAATGTACGGCTTTTCCAACTGTTCGAAGATCTCCTGTTTTGCGCTTTCGTCAAATAAGAGTCCTCCGTCAGGATCCCAGGTAATAGGATTCTGGCATTCCTTGCAGCAATGGTTGCAGCCTGCCACCCACAGTACGACCCGCAGACCATCGCCGTTCAGCATATCGTCCTTGGTTATATTATGATATCTCATTTATCTGTCCATCCTGTCTCTACATACTTTTCCGCTCTGCGATCTCCGCCATCTTTGCATCGTTCAGTCTTGTATCTCCATGTACTCTGGAGTAAGACAGATAGCCGTTCATACGGTCGATCTTGGTCAGATTCCGGCTGCCACAGACAGGGCATACATCCATTTCAAGTTCCTGATGGCCACAGTCATCGCAGTAAGCCAGAGACAGATTGACACCCTCGTAGAAGCCCATATCCATGGCTCTGTGGATCAGTGTCTTGATGGCTTCGGTATTGTAATCAATGGGATATTTTACATACTGGATCTTACCGCCGTTGCTCAGATCCCAGAAACGGTTCTCCAGATCCTGTTTCTGGATCGGCGTAATATCCTCTGTCACATGGCAATGGAAGCTGTTGCTGACATATTCTCGGTCGGATACACCCTCGATAATACCGTATTTTTCACGGAACTGCTTGACCTGAAGACCGCACAGATTCTCCGCTGGGGTTCCGTAGATGGCATACAGATTGCCGTCCTCTTCCTTGTACTCGGAGATCTTCTGGTTGATATGCTCCAGAACTTCTACCGCAAATGCACCGTCTTCCACCAGTGATTTGCCGTTGTACAGTTCCTGCAGTTCATTTAATGCCGTAATGCCGAAGCTGGCCGTAGCGGATTTCAGTAACGGTTTGATCTTGTCTGTCAGCTTCAGATGTCCACCCAGGAAACCGCCCTCGCAATATGCCAGAGGATTCGTGGACGCACGCATTTCTCCCAGATAAGCATAGGTCCGGATATGCAGCTGACGGATCAGTTCCAGATAATAATCCAACACTTCATAAAAGTCTTTGCTTTCTTTTCTTGCCTTGGCCAGAATCATAGGCAGATGCAGGGATACCGCACCGATATTAAAACGTCCCACAAATACCGGCTGATCCTTGTCATCTGCAGGATGCATGCCGCCTCTCTCATACCATGGAGACAGAAATGCTCTGCATCCCATGGGAGATACGATCTTGCCATACTGCTTGTACATGCTTGCCACATAGCCCTTGCCGGTAAGACTCAGCCAGTCGGGATACATGGTCTTGGCAGAGCATTCCACACCTGCCTCGAAAACATCCTCCAGCGGCTTTCCGGGGCCGTGCAGATTCTCATCATATAAGAATACGATCTTAGGGAACAATACAGGCTTCTTGTGGTCCTTTTTGCCCTGTCCCTTTCTGCGGACATCCAGCATGGTAATAGTCGCCATCTTTGCAAATTTACCGGTGCCGGTTCCTGCGGTCACGGTAATAAACGGATAATCACCACGGCTGCTGGCCACAGTATTGAACTTGTACTCCCACCCCTGGAAGCCCTGTTCAAATTCTTTCTGGACATCTGCCAGTGCCTCTGCTTCCGCCACATCTGCGGCAATACCCAGACGCTCATATTTTGCCAGCGCTCTGTTATAAGACTTCTCAGCATACGGTTCCAGGATCAGATCCACGCTGGGTACGGTGAATCCGCCGTACTGCTGGCTGGCTGCACTTAAAACGATATCGCCGATAACATCAAACGCCACATCCAGTGTCTTCGGCTCATTGTACCAGATATTGCCCATCTCAAATCCGCCGGTCAGTACACTCTGCACGTCGAACAGACAACAATTCATGGTATCTCTTCTGGCGGACATGTCATGGACATAAATATAACCGTCCCGGCAGGCCTGGATCTCTTCCGTGGTCAGGAAGAACTTCTGGTACAATTCCTTGTTCAGCTGATTAAAGATCAGGCTGCGCTTGGTGGATACCAGTGCGGAATCCGTGTTGGCATTTTCCTTGTCTCCGATGTACATGATGGACTGGCTCTTTTTGTAGACATCATCCAGCATCCGTACAAAATCCTGCTTATAGTTGCGATAATCGCGGTAGCTTTTTGCAACGACCGGTTTTACCTGCTCTAAGGCACTTTCCACAATATTGTGCATAATGGGAATGGGTACTTCATCCACTTCCAGTTCATTTACTTTTTCTACCACATAGCGGCAGATCTGCTCTTTTTCTTCTCTGGTGAATTTTGTCAGGGCACGGTACGCACTCTTGCCTACAGCGCTGATCACCTTCTGTACATTAAAAAGCTCTTTGCTCCCGTCCTTTTTAACGACGTAGATCTCTCTGTCCGGTCTGAACTTTTTGCCATAATCTTCATTTTCTTCATGGGCATGTTCAAAATTACTGCTCATCTTTCTCTTCCCTTCATCCGATAATCCCCGGCTGTTGCCCGGATTTACTGTATTCCCCTCACTTACGATAACGTTTGTAGATACCATATATGGTATCTGTAGTCATCAAAAAGCAATATATTGTGGGTGTTATGTATCAGTATAAAAAAGAATCCCTGGCTTGTCAACGAGGGATCCCTTAGAAAACTATACAAAAAAAATTTTCAAATTTTGGGTAACTTTTTATTCCGCCTCCTGTGACTGTTCCCGTAAAATATCTGAAAGCCACTGTACATAGCGCTTTTGTACCGCTTCCGGCGCTACGATACGGGCCCCCTGTCCGATACCGGCCAGCCATCCGAAGAACTGTCCGCTGACCGCCACCTTTGCCCGGATCCGGAACACTTCCTCCGACATGGGACGGATATCCGTCTCCCTTCCGAAGCGGTCCAGTACCACGCCGGTCAGGCGCACCGGAAACTCCATGGTCACCACGCTCTCCTCTCCGGCAAACATGCCGAAGGTCTGGTTCGTATAGGAGGTCACATCGATCTGTGAAAACTGTTCCACTCCTTCTCTGGGCAGATCCGTCACTTCCGCCTGTCCCATCTTGTCCACACGGTAATGCTTGATCACTCTGTCTTCACTGTCGTAGGCGGCCAGATAATAATTTTCCTCCCGCCAGATCAGGGCCCAGGGACTGACGCATTTGTTGCCGTTTGGTCTGGGCACCAGCTGCTTTTTAAGATTCCAGTCCAGGTAGACGAAAGAGATCTGCTTATTTTCCTGAATAGCCCGGTGGATCGCATCAATGCTGTAATAAATGCTCTCATTCTCCGTCTTGACTCTTCCGGCCACATAGACCTGTCGCTGCAGTTTACCGGCATCGTTTTTCCCGGCGATCTGCTCCAGCTTCCGGATCAGTTCTCTGGATTTTTTCGTGGTGATAAACCGGGAAGACTGTACCGCGTCCACCAGCAGCTTTAATTCCGGAAGTTCAAACTCCCGGCTGCCCAGATAATATCCGCCTCCCAGTCTGCTCTGCACCTGCACCACATCATAGCCGAAATCCGCAAGACATTCCATATCGTTGTAGATACTCTTGCGCTCTGCATGGATTCCCTGATTTTCCAGATATTTGATGATATCCGGTGTGCTCATTGGATGGTTTTCATCCGTGTTCTCCCGCAGCATCTTGCTCAGATATAAAAGTTTTAATTTCTGTCCCGAAGATTTTGCCATGGATTATTCTTCTGTCTGTTTCTTTTCCTCTGCTGCATTCTTTTTCTTGCGCAGAGTGATTCCCAACGTAATGGCCACTGCACCTACAACCGCAATGACTACCAGTACTACCAGATAAGATAAAAATGAATTCAAAAAGCTTACTGCCATAATGTCTTCTCCTTTTCCCGATATCTTTGTATCCCGAAACTATTGCATGTATTAGAAGTATACCAACGAAATCCCCGTATCGTCAAGTGGTCCCTTCGGATATGGCCGCCGGTGTATTTATCCATTTTCCTGTCTTAAGAAAATTTTCCGCCTGTCCGGAAGCCTTCTTTATGATCTGTTCCTCATACCCCATCATCTGAAGCAGACGGATCGCATTTCTGGTGGATGCTTTTCCCGGCAGCAGCTGATAGGGGAACAGGATATCACCGTCCCGGATCACTTCCTCAAAATGATAGTTGTCATAGTATTCCTTCAAAAGCTCCGTCATTTCAATATCATGGGTAGCGGCAAAACCAAGCGTTCCGCTCTCCGCCAGACGGATCAGGATCTGCGTTGCCGCAGCGATCCGCTCCACCGTATTGGTTCCCCGAAGCACCTCATCCACAAAACAAAGCACTGGAGTTCTCCGTTCCCCGGCCGCATCCAGGATTCGTTTCAATGACCGGATCTCCACAATATAATAGCTCTCCCCGTTTTCCATGCTGTCCCGCAGGGCCATGGAGGAAAAGATCTGAAATATCGGTGCATGATAACTTTCCGCCGCGCAGGTATGGATCGTCTGTGCCAGAACGGCATTCACCGCCACCATTTTTAAGAACGTGGATTTACCGGAGGCATTGGACCCCGTAAGCAGAATTCCTCTGTCCGCCCGGATACTGTTTTTCACCGGCTGTGACAACAGCGGATGCCAGCCCTTCTTCATATGCAGAAAAGCTTTCTCCGTATCTTCTTCCAGTTTCGGAATACAGTACCCTTCCAGAGATTTCCGAAATCCGCCTACGGATATGGCCATATCCAGGTACCCGGTGATTGCAAGCATGGTTTCCACTTGTCCGGTCTTTTTCCGCAGCTTTTCCAGCATCCGGTTAAACTGAAAGATATCCAGATGCAATATCATCCGCAGATAATCCGCAAGGATATCCAGAGGATTTCCACCAATCTTTCCCTGATTTCCGGCCATGACCCAATAGGCTCCCCGCCTCAACTCCCGCAGGCTCTTCAGTGCCTCCCGAAGTTCATCCAGTTCTCTCCTGTATACCGGTATTTTCTGCTTCTCCAGTTCTTCACATACATCGATCAGCCGTAATACATAAGCGAAGCTGATAATATACGGTTCGATCACTTTTTTCTCCCGAAAATATGTCATGATATGCCAGAGCATACACAAGACGATTCCTATGGTACCCATCGCAGGCTGTACGAACAATAACAGGAGAAATGGAAGGTACAGCAGATTTCCCAGCACAATCTTACGGTTGGAACGCTCCCCCAGATAATCCAGGTTATCCAGATAATCGTAGAGAGAATATTTTCCCAGATGTCCCAGCCGTTTCATCAACAGCTGGATCCTTACTTTTATATTCTCCTGCTCCTGCAGCCAGTTAACCACTTCTTCCAGATGTTCCAGTGCCTCTCTCCCGCAGGAAATATTCCGGAGCGTATAGTACAGATATTCCTCTCCCGCCGCAGAATAGGTCCGGTCGATCCGGCGAAAGACCTCGTCCATTCCCAGATCGTTCCATGTGATATCATCCAGCTGCTTCTCTTCCTTATGCCGTTCCAGATAGCTGCCCAGTCTTGCAAACCGCTCCAGTGAATATTCCTTCGGTGGTTCTTTTCCGTAATTTTCACGAAGATACTTCTTGAAAAGTTTTTCCTGATTTTTCGTCTGTATCAGCTCCTGCACTATCATAAATATAAAAAGCAAAAGCAATACGCCCGCAAATACAACAAATTCCATATTTTTTCTCTCTTTTCCGGATATAAGAAGGCAGGCACCGCCCTGTGCAGTGCCCGCCCCCATATTCTGACCTGTTTTTTATATTTCTTATTTGTAAAACTCTTTATGCGACAATAAAGAACTTTAACAGGAAGATCAAGGATAATACATAGGTAAGTACGGATACGTCCTTAGCTTTACCGGTAAATACCTTGATAACGGTATAGGTGATCAGACCGATACCGATGGCATGTCCGATAGATCCGGAGATCGGCATGGCGATCATCATCAGAGCCACGGGAAGCGCCTGGCAGATGTCATCAAAATCTACATTCTTAAGACCTGCTACCATAAGGACACCCACATAGATCAATGCGGAAGAAGTAGCTGCCGCAGGAATGATACCGGCGATGGGTGCGATGAAGATACATGCAAGGAACATAATACCGGTGGTCAGTGCGGTCAGACCGGTGCGTCCGCCTGCTTCCACACCGGAGGCAGACTCTACGAAGGTGGTAACGGTGGAAGTACCGGTTACGGAACCTGCCAGAGTTCCTACTGCATCAGACAAAAGTGCCTGCTTCATGTTAGGCATTTTTCCATCCTTATCCAGCATTCCCGCACGGCTTGCGGTTCCTACCAGAGTACCGATAGTATCAAACATATCAATGATACAGAAGGTAACGATCAGAGTAATTGCAGTAAACCAGCCAATCTGTGCAAAGCCCTGGAAGTTAAACTTAAACAGTGTAGTGGACGCCATATCTCCGAAGGCCGGTACGAAGGATGCAGTTGCCAGAGAAGCAAAGGGATTGGTTCCTAAAAAGATAGCTTCTCCTGCCCAGTAGATGATGCTGGCGATCAGCATCCCCAGTAAAACAGCACCCTTGACACCTCTCTGTGCCAGAACAACAATGGCAAACAGACCTACGAACATGGTAACAACCGACAGCACCATTGCGGAATAACCGGAACCCATATTGGTCTTAGCCAGTGAAGGAGTCAGTGCACCGAAGAAGTCTCTCATAGCATAGAAAGGTCCCCCGTTCTCGGAATAGATTCCTGCATTGGAACCGACGCCGATGTTTAACAGCATCAGACCGATGGCCGGTGCGATACCGAGACGTACGCCCAAAGGAATGGCATCCACGATCTTCTCACGGATATTCAGCACGGAGAGGATCAGGAATACAATACCTTCCACCAGAACAATACACAGGGCAGCCTGGAAGGATGCCACATAGGTCATGCCGGTCAGGGCTACGATATTGGTTACTACGACTGCAAAAAAGCTGTTCAGTCCCATGCCGGGTGCCATGGCAAAAGGCTTGTTTGCCAGAAATGCCATTACGATGGTACCGATGGCGGATGCAATGCAGGTTGCCAGGAAAACACCGTTCCACAGCTCCGGCATGGTATCCTTGCCAAAACCGGTCAGCAGGTTCGGATTCAGGGCTATGATATAAGCCATGGTCATGAACGTGGTCAGTCCGGCAATGATCTCTGTCCTTGCGGTGGTGTTGTTTTCCTTCAGTTTGAAGATTTTTTCTAACATCTTTTCCCTCCTAAGTATTCTGGGAGCCATGCGGGGAGCTCCGTTCTATGTCTTCTGAGTTATTTTTCTTACTCAGTCAACAGTCTCTTTACGATCTTCTCGCATTTTGTGTAAATACGTTCCGGATTCTCTCCCACATTAAATTCTCCGTTACGATACAAAATCTTGCCGCCGATCATGGTCATGCAGACATTGGACTTGCTGCCGCTGTAAACCAGATTCTTGGGGATGTTGTGAATGGGCTGCATATTGGGCTGGTGCAGATCGATCATAATAAGATCTGCATATTTTCCCTTTGCAAGAACATCTGCGCGGTTCAGGCGCATTGCCTTGGCACCGTTCACCGTTGCCATCTTCAGTACCTCCACGGCATCCATGCTGGACGCATCCTTCTCTAACAGTTTGCTTAAGCCGGTGACTAAGAACATCTCCCGGAACATGTCCAGACAGTTATTGCTGGCCGGTCCATCGGTTCCAATGGCTACCGGGATCTTGTGCCGCACATAGTCGGCAATGGGTGCAATGCCGCTGGCCAGTTTCGTGTTGGAGCCGGGATTCGTGATCACATACATCCGATGTCTGCGGAAGACATCCATATCCTGTTCCGTCACATGAACGCAGTGGAAACCTCCTCCGCCAAAATCAAACATTCCCAGAGAGTCTAAGAACATGGGCGGTGTCATTCCGTAGCGAGCCTTACACTCTTCCACTTCCTTCTCCGTCTCGGAGATATGGGCATATACCGGTGTCCGGTAATGATGTGCCATTTCCGACACTTTCCAGAGCAGTTCCTTGGAACAGGTATATTCCGCATGAAATCCCAGCTGGTAACTGATCAGAGAATTCTTCTTATTCCATTTTAAAAACTCCTCTTCTACCTGTTTTGGAGAAGAACTGAAATTATTCAGTCCGGATACCAGTACACAACGCATTCCGGTGTCCAGACAGGCCTCAGCAATAGTATCCGGTGTCAGGTACATATCGAAAATGGAAGTCACTCCTGAGGTCAAGTATTCCAGCACTGCCAGTCTGGTCAGTTCATAGATGTCCTCACCGGTCAGTTTTGCTTCCAGAGGAAATACCTGCTTGTTCAGCCACTGATCCAGAGGCAGGTCATCTGCCATGGAGCGCAGGAAAGTCATACCGGAATGGGTATGTGCATTTTTAAATCCGGGCATCAGAAGGTTTCCCTTGCAATCCAGTTCGATATCCCACGCAATTCTGGGGAACTGGGATTTGTCCCATTCCTCCGCAAGTTCTTTCTGTTCCGCCACATAGGCGATCTTGTCGTTTTTTACCCATACTTCACCATAGAAGACTTCTCTGCCGGGTTCCATGGTGAGAATTCGTGCATTATATAATCTGATATTCATCTGATTGCATCTCCTCCAAATCCAAAGGGAAGTAATTCTTTTAAGGTATAGCGTTGATAATCCTGTTCACTATTTACCACGTAGATCACAAAATCATCCCTGCAAAATTCCTGCATCACCTGTCTGCAGATACCGCATGGATACGCATATTCCACCGGTGCCTCTCCGGATATTCCTCCGGCAATGGCAATGGCTGTAAATTCCCGTTCTCCCTCGCTGACCGCCTTGAAAAAGGCGGTACGCTCCGCACAGTTCGTAGCTCCGTAAGAAGCGTTTTCAATATTACCGCCAAGGTATCTGTGTCCATCCGCAGTCAGTAGTGCCGCTCCCACCGTATAACCGGAATAAGGAGCATATGCCAGTTTTCTGGCTTCCAATGCCTGGCTGACCAATGCCTTTTCTTCTGTCTCCTGGATCATCCGCATCTCCTTTTTCTCTGTGTCTATACAAATTTCTTCACAGATTCCGTTACCAGCTTCTTGAATCTGGGAGCTGCCATATCCGCAGCTTCCTGTACTTCCTCATGATTCAGAGGCTGATCTGTCATTCCCGCCGCCAGATTACTGATACAGGAGATGCCACAGATCCGCATTCCCATGTGGTTGGCAGCAATTGCTTCCACCACTGTGCTCATGCCTACCGCGTCACAGCCAAGTGTCCGGAGCATACGGATCTCTGCCGGAGATTCGAAGGACGGGCCGGTCAGCTGGGTATAAATACCCTCCTGTAAATAGATACCGTTCTCCTTCGCGGTCTCACGGATGATCTGCTGTAAGTCCTTGTCATACACATGGCTCATATCCGGGAAACGCAGTCCCAGTTCATCCATGTTGGCACCGATCAGAGGATTGGGGGCAAACACGGAAATATGATCTCTGATCAGCATCAGGTCACCGGCATGGAAAGAAGTATTCACACCGCCTGCCGCATTGGTCAGAAACAGAATCTCAGCGCCTAACAGTTTCATCAGTCTGGTGGGCAGTACCACATCCGTCACATCATAACCTTCGTAGTAATGTACTCTTCCCTTCATACACACCACAGGAATCTCATCGAGATAACCGAAGATAAATTTACCGGCATGCCCCGGTACGGTGGAAACAGGAAATCCCTCGATCTCCGCATAAGGGATCTCTGTCACCACACGGATCTGTTCCGCATAATCGCCCAGGCCCGATCCCAAAACGATCGCCACCTTAGGTACAAAATCCGTCTTTTTTCTCACACACTCATAACAGTTCTGTAATTTTGCATATACCTGATTCATCTATATCCTCCGTTTAGCCGTATTTTCATGCAATTTAGCAAATATTCTTCCTGTTTTTCAGAAAAATAAAGCAAAGTCAACAAAGGTATTATACAAAATGCACGGGAAAAAAGCAATGGAAAGCTAACATCCCATACAATTTCTCCGTGCTTCGCACTCTCGAAATTGTAACCCACATTCGCATTTCGGACTATCGTCCTCCCCTGCTCATGTGTGTTTACTCCCCTCATAGAAAGTCTGTTTTGCCTGCAGGCAGTCTTGCAGACTTTCCATGGGTGGATTATGGAATCATATAATAATACAAACCATGCCACCGTTGCTGTCGTTGACGATCTTCTGCATGGTATCCTGGAGTTTCAGCTGGCTCTCTTCTCCGATGGAAGCAACTTTCGTGGTGATGCCGTCATCCACCAGCTGTTCCACAGTCTTGCCGAAGATATTAGTCTCCCAGATACCGTGCTCCGCCTCCGCCTGATCGATAAAATGGATCAGATCCTGAGCCTGCTGTTCTGTGCCCACGATGGGAGCGATCTCTGTCTCGATATTTGCGCGGATCATATGTATGGAGGGGCTGCTGGCCTTGATTTTGACACCAAACTTGTTGCCATGGCGGATCAATTCCGGTTTCTCCAGTGCAATGTCTTCTCTGTCCGGAGTCACAACGCCGTAGCCTTTGATCTTCACCATGGACAATGCATCCTGCACCTTCGTATATTCCTTTTTCATTTCTGCCAACTCTTTTAGTTTATTCAACAGTTGGTATTCATCCTCTACGTTCTCTCCTAACATTCCGGAAAGCATTTCGTAATAATACCTGTCGTCGATTCCTACCTGTACCGGAACAATACCGTTCCACAACTGCACCGGCTCCATCTTGCAGCTTTGAATATAATCTCCCTGCAATTCCACAGGGTGTCCCGCCACATCCCGAATCCGGTCATAGCTGTTCATCAATTCCCGGATCTGTCTTAACAGGTCCTGTTTTACCGCATGATCCACCGGAAGCATATCCATCCATTTCGGGAAATAAAATTCCACTGCTGTCAGAGGAAATTCATACAGGATTTTTTCCAGAAGGCGATTAATATCTTCCTTTTTCAGTTGCTCGCAGTTCACCGGCATCACGGCCACATCGTATTTCTTCCCGATTTCCTCCGCTACCTGTCTGGTCTCCTCGGAATAAGGTTTCTGGCTGTTCACCAGCACAAGGAAGGGTTTTCCGGACTTTTTCAGCGCCAGGATTGTCTTCTCTTCCGCTCCCAGATAATTGCTTCTGGGAAGTTCCCCGATACTGCCGTCCGTAGTGATCACAAGACCGATGGTGGAATGATCCCGCATGACTTTATCCGTGCCGATCTCTGCCGCCTGGGTAAACGGAATCTCTTCCTCCGACCAGGGAGTCTTCACCATGCGCTCCGCATCTTCTTCCATGTGTCCCGCCGCACCGTCGATCATATATCCCACACAGTCGATCAGCCGTACCGATACTTCAATATCATCATTCAGTCGCACCTTTGCCGCTTCGTTGGGAATAAACTTTGGCTCCGTAGTGGTAATGGTCTTACCTCCCGCGCTCTGAGGCAGTTCATCCTGCGCCCGCATTCTGGCATGTTCATCCTCCATATAGGGCAGCACCATTTCATCCATAAAGCGCTTGATAAATGTAGACTTTCCGGTCCTCACCGGTCCCAGTACCCCTATGTAGATTTCCCCTCCCGTCCTTTGTTGTATATCCCGATACAGATCGTATGTATTCACTGCATAGTCCATAAAAATACCTCCTGCCATTGGTGTTATATGTATATGCAGAATGCAAGCAATTATGAATTAACTAGAGAGTTAGTTAAATACATTGGCAAAATCCACGAACTCCCGGAGCATGCGATACACATGTCTCGATGTAAGGTCTCCGGATGTGAATTTTCTACGAAAAGTGATGAGTAGTTCTCGTCATGACGGGGCCGCCTACAGTCGACATCCATGTCGACAATCGGCTGACGCGGACATCGTGTCCGCTTTCCCCCTGCCTTTCAGCACTTTTCTAGAAAATATCAACATCCTCCGACAAACATCTTCGACATGGCACCGCATACGCCGGGAGTTCTGCGTTTTGGAAAGCTTTCAAAAAACCAGTAGCCCCGGCTGGGTATAAGAATAAGCAGTGCCGCGTTTCTTATACCCTGCCAAGGGCTACGGGATTATTTCACTAACTTTCCATTTAACGCAAAAACACGCTGCCTAAATCGGCAGCGTGTCCCGTTCTTATTTTTACGCCAACATCATGCGGTCATTGGCGAATTCTCCGCCGCTGACTTCCTCGAACTTTGCCAGCAGATCCTTCACCTGAAGATTCTTCTTCTCTTCCCCAGCCACATCGTAAATCACTTTGCCTTCGTGCATCATGATCAGGCGATTGCCGTGAACGATGGCATCCTTCATGTTGTGAGTTACCATCATGGCGGTCAGCTGATTCTCTGCGATGATCTTGTCGCTGATCTCCAGTACCTTGGCTGCGGTCTTGGGATCCAGTGCTGCGGTATGTTCATCCAGCAGAAGGAGCTTGGGCTGCTTCAATGCTGCCATAAGCAGTGTGATGGCCTGACGCTGACCACCGGATAACAGCCCAACCTTGCTGGTCATACGGTCTTCCAGTCCCAATCCAAGAGTCTGCAGCTTCTCGCGGAATAACTCTCTGTCCTCTCTGGAAACACCCCAGCGAAGGGTTCTCTTCTCACCGCGACGTAACGCAATCGCCATGTTCTCTTCGATATCCATGGTAGCTGCGGTTCCTGTCATGGGATCCTGGAATACTCTTCCCAGATATTTTGCTCTCTTGTGTTCTGGCAGGTTCGTAATATCCGTACCATCAATGATGATCTTGCCGGAATCGATGGGCCATACGCCGGCGATAGCATTCAGCGTGGTGGACTTACCCGCGCCGTTACCACCAATGATCGTCACGAAATCCCCGGGATTCAGATTTAAGTTTACTCCATTCAAGGCCACCTTCTCGTTGATGGTGCCTCTGTTAAATACTTTATGTACGTCCTGTATCTCCAATGCGTAAGCCATTACTTTGACGCTCCTTTCCGAAGTGTTCTCTTCTCCTTCAAGTAAGGAATTGCCAGGAAAATGGCAACTACGATAGCGGAGAACAATTTCATATCCTCTGAAGGCATCTTCAGCCACAGTACGAACTGATATACCATATAGTAGATCACAGCGCCCAGAATAACCGATGCCAGGGTAAATGCGAACGCAAGCTTTCTCTTGCTGGCAAACTTACCGAAGAGAACCTCACCGATGATAACAGCTGCCAGACCGATAACGATAGCACCGCGTCCCATATTGACATCCGATGCCCCCTGGAACTGGCCGTACAGTGCACCACACAGTCCTACCAGACCGTTGGAGATCATCAGTGCCAGCACTTTGATGAAGTTGGTATTGATGCCCTGTGCTCTTGCCATATTACCGTTACAGCCCGTAGCACGGATAGCATGACCCTGTTCTGTTCCAAAATACCAGTACATCACAGCGATCAGTGCCAGTAAAAATACGATCATTCCCAGGAAAAACAGAAGTCTGCTCACCGAACCGTCCGTCACATAACGCAGAGATACCACTA
The DNA here is from genome assembly GCF_003478095.1 of Clostridium sp. AF34-10BH. Taxonomy (NCBI): domain Bacteria; kingdom Bacillati; phylum Bacillota; class Clostridia; order Eubacteriales; family Clostridiaceae; genus Clostridium; species Clostridium sp. AF34-10BH. The sequence continues at coordinate 58,856 of NZ_QUEC01000006.1, read as the reverse complement.
GCGGATAATTATCTACGCTGACCGGCTGGTTTGCTTTGCCCATGATATTCAAATTAATGGAATACAGGGAGATCTGCGTCAGAATACTTGCCAGAATTCCGGGGATTCCCAGTGCGGTGTTCAACAGTCCCGTTACCATGCCTGCCAATGCTCCGGCCAGGAAAGCAATGGGCAGCGTAGCTATAGGAGAAACTCCCGCACGAATCAGCATAACGGATACCGCAGCACCGGTTGCAATGGAACCATCCACGGTCAGATCAGCGAAATCCAGCAGGCGGAACGTAATATACACTCCCAGTGCCATGACTCCCCAGATCATTCCCTGTGCTATCGATCCCGGCATTGCCCTGAACAGGGAAAGGGGATTCAGTGACATAAAGTAAGACATTTCTTTTTCCTCCTAAAACTCCAGATAGGGATATCGCTGTTACGCGCTATCCCTATCGAAGTATATTTTGTTAGAACCGTACTTAAATACCTGTATAACTCTTACTGAATTGCTACGTAATCATCGGGAACGGTGATACCCAGCTCCTCACAGATCTTGGCATTGTACTTCTTGGTAACATTGGGAGCATAACGTACATCCATAGTAGTGATGTCTGCGCCCTCAGCCAGGATCTCGTAAGCCATCTCACCGGTAGCATATCCCAGATCGTAATAGCTGATGGATAAGGTTGCTACGCCACAGCCGTTGCAGATACCCTCTTCACCTGCAATAACAGGGATCTTAGCGGGAGCTACGACATTATATACAGTCTCGGTTACGGATGCCAGTGTGTTGTCGGTAGGGATGTACAGAACATCGCACTCGCCTGCGGCAGCCGTGGTAACGGACTGTACTTCGTTGGTATCGGCGATAGCATACTCTTTATATGCAATACCATCTTTGTCCAGAGCAGCCTCAAACAGCTGGATCTGATACAGAGAGTTAGCTTCTGCGGAGCAATATAACAGACCAACCTGCTTTACATCCGGGAACAGTTCCTTTAACATAGCTTCCTGCTCTTCAATAGGAGCCAGATCAGAAGTACCGGAAATATTTCTGCCGGTAGCACCGGACCAGTCGGAGATCTCCAGTGCGGTAGCATAATCCGTTACGGAAGTACCTAAGATGGGGATCGTGGTGGTAGCTGCTGCTGCACTCTGTAAAGGAGAGGTTGCATTGGCAAGGATCAGATCCACACCATCAGATACGAACCCATTACAGATGGTAGCTGCGGTGGTCTGCTCACCCTGTGCATTCTGCAGATCAAATTTTACATTATCACCAAGCTTTTCTTTTAAAGCATCCTGGAATCCCTGGGTTGCTGCATCCAGAGCTTCATGCTCAACCAGCTGGCAGATACCGATGTTATATACCTTGCCATCTGTGGAAGCGGCACTAGTAGCTGCTGCTTCACTCTGAGCTGTGCCGGTAGCTGCTGCGGTGGAAGCAGTTCCGTTATCGGTGCTGCCACAACCTGTCAGGACAGATGCTGCCATTACTGCGGTAAGTACTACAGATAATAATTTCTTTTTCATAATAAATGTCCTCTTTTCTGCGGATCTTACGATCTGCTTACTGTAATGCGCAGACGCTTTACCCCGTCAAAGCGTTGCACTGATAAATATCATAACCCATAAAAGGACATTCGTCAATCAAAATTCATCGATGCTTTGAATAATAATGATCTAATTTTTAGATATTATCTTTTTTCACCACATCTCCGGGTCTTTTGAAGATATGTCCAGCAGGGATCACCCCTCTGACACAGGAAGTAGGATACACGTTGGAATTGCGTCCGATGACTGTTCCGGGATTCAGTACGCTGTTGCAACCCACTTCTACATGGTCTCCCAACATGGCCCCCATCTTCTTCAGCCCGGTTTCAATCTTCTCTTCTCCGTTCTTTACAACCACCAGCGTCTTGTCGCTCTTCACGTTGGAAGTAATGGAACCGGCCCCCATATGGGACTTGAAGCCCAACACACTGTCTCCCACATAATTATAATGAGGCACCTGTACTTTATTGAACAGAACCACGTTCTTAAGTTCCGTGGAATTGCCAACTACCGCGCCTTTACCCACAATGGCATTGCCACGGACAAAGGCACAGAGACGGACCTCCGCTTCTTCATCAATGATCAGCGGACCGTTCAGGCAGGCGGTAGGAGCTACCTTTGCGTTCTTTGCCACCCAGATATCCTCGCCTCTTTTTTCATAAATTTCTTCCGGCAGTCTCTTACCCAGTTCCAGAATGAAATCGTGGATTCTGGGAAGCACCTCCCAGGGATATTCTGCCTCGGTGAACAGATCTGCCGCAATGGTCTCCTTCAGATCATACAGATTCTCAATCGTAATATTTTCCATGATAATTTCTCCTCATCTTTATTCCTTATTTTTGGCATTGGATTGCTTTGTCTTCTTCTGATAAAATTCTTCTGTAGCCTGGAACTGTCTCCATAGCACTCCCTGATTGTTCAGGCTGCGTACAGCGGTAGTTCGCCTTCCCACAAAATCCGTCAGCTTTCCCATGTACTCTTCCGGTGTGATCACACCATCCGCCACCATGGTAAGCCCCTTTTCCCAACTGGCCGTCAGTGCCGGATTTAAAAGTGGTCTTATGGAATCCGATACCACGTCATAGATCATCTCTCCCATCTGGGTGGGAGTCAGCACCTGGGTCTTCTTGTTCAGTGCCAGATATTCGATATTCACCAGTTTCTTCAGGATCTCCGCTCTCGTGGCGCTGGTGCCGATGCCGCTTCCCTTGATCTGGGCCCGCAGTTCTTCGTCCTCGATAAACTGGCCCGCATTTTCCATGGTCAGGATAATGCTTCCCGAAGTGTAACGCTTGGGCGGCGAAGTCTCGCCCTCCTTGATCTCATAGGTATCCGCAGTCAGAGAATCTCCTTTTTTCAGATGCATCAGCAGATTGGTAAGCTCTGCATCACATTTTTCATCAGCGCTTTCATTCTCATTCTCTTTATCTTCCTTCGGTGCCGTATTCTCCTTCTTAAAAGAGAAGTTCGCCACCTTCAGATACCCTTCCTGTACCAGTACCTTAAAGCTGGCAAAAAAGTTTTCTTCCTTTACCTTCACTGTCAGAGAGAACTTCTGATAGACTGCCGGAGGATAGAAAATACTCAGGAACCGGCGTACAATGACCTCGTACACTTTTGCCGCCGTAGGGGCCAGACCTGCCAGATTGTTCAGTCCCTGTCCCGTTGGAATGATGGCATAATGATCCGTGATCTGCTTATCATTCACGTAACGTGTCTTCGCAATATTCTTATAGGTCCCCTGCTCTAACACTTCTTTGGCAAAAGGAGTGGCCAGAGCATAGCTGCGTAAGCCACCGATATTCTTGTGGATTTCCTTTGTCACCGCCGTAGACAGGACTCTGGCATCCGTTCGGGGATAAGTGGTCATCTTTTTCTCATACAGTTCCTGTACGATCCGCAAAGTCTCATCCGGGCTGATCTTAAAGTATTTGGAACAGTCATTCTGTAACTCCGCCAGATTGTACAGAAGCGGTGCATTCTTGTTCTCTTTTTTCTTCTCAATGCCGGTGACAGTCACCGGGCCCACCGGTTCTGCGGTAAGCTCTGCGATCAGACGCTCGGCATCCTCTTTTTTCTTGAAGCCATTCTCTTTATACAGTGCCGGAGAATTATAATATTTCGAGCCTTCCACTGCTCTCCACTCTGCGGTAAAGGGCTTCTCCTGTAATTTAAAATTACCGATCACCCGGTAAAAGGGAGTCTTGGTGAACGAACGGATCTCCCGCTCTCTGTTCACGATCATTCCAAGGACACAGGTCATGACACGACCCACAGAAATCACTGCCCGGTCTCTTTTGAGATACCCTTTTACCGTGTTGCCGTATTTTAACGTCAGGGCTCTGGAAAAATTGATACCCATGAGATAATCTTCCTTGGCCCGCAGATAGGCAGCATTTCCCAGATTGTCGTAGGCTGAGAGATCTTTTGCCTCCCGGATTCCACGTAAGATTTCTTCCTCCGTCTGGGAGTCGATCCATACACGTTTCCGTTCCTTGTCCTGTACGCCCGACATCTGCTCCACCAGACGATAGATGTATTCTCCCTCTCTTCCGGAGTCGGTGCAGACATAAATTGTCGTAACATCCGGCCGGTTCAGCAGGGAACTTACGATCGTATACTGTTTTTTCGCACTTTCAATGACTTCGTATTTGAATTCCGTCGGTAGAAAAGGCAAGGTGTCAAAGCTCCATCTCCGGAACTTTTCATCATACACCTCCGGATAACTCATGGTCACCAGATGTCCCACACACCAGGTAACGATAGCCTCTTCCGATTCCAGATAGCCGTCTTTGGAACGCATATTGTATTTTAAAGCATTGGCAAATTCTCTTGCCACGCTCGGTTTCTCTGCAATAAATAAATTTTTACCCACGTAATACCATCTTTCCTGTCTTACGAGTTCTCATCCACGGAATGCACCAGTATCTGTACCGTTCCTTCCGTTAATGTCTTCTCATATCCATTCTCGCTAAATATCAGAATGCTGTCTGCAGTCACATGTTCCCTCTTCATGGATGCCTGCAGCACATCATAATCTTTCGAAGTATAACATACCGTGCCGGAATAATCCACCACGATCTTTCTGCCGGTGTCCTCCCTGCACAGAAAATAGATTTTCCCCTGTCTGCTGTTCCAGAGTTCAACCGTCCGGAAACGTCCCTGCAGCACTTCCTGACAGATCCGGCGATAGGTCAACAGTTGAAAATCATTATATTCTTCCCGGATGTATTTTTCATAAAATGTACTGCCTTCTGTCCGCTCAGACGTCTGATGCGGAAACAGAAAGCAAAAATAAAACCGGACAAACGCATTACAGATCTCATATGTACCGGGCAGCACCTTCTCCACCAGCTCCAGTTCCATCAAATTCTTCAGATATACACTGATCTTGGCCCGGGAAAATCCGGTATGTGCATACATATCGTTCAGTTTTCCATGTCTTCCGTCTGCCAGCGTTGCCAGAATGGTGTCATAAACTGCCGTCTCCCGCGATTCCTCCGACAGCCATTTTATCATAAGCTCCGGCAGAAAGCTGTTCCTCTGTAAAAGCAGCCGGATCAGATTTTCTTCTGCCGAATTCTGCGGATAAAGCAGCCGCCACAGTCCCGGCAGCCCTCCCAATGCCGCATAAAGCGAAATACTTTCCTGTACTGTATAGTCGGAAAATATCTTACGCATGGCGGAAAAAGGCAGTTCCTTCACCTTCAGAAATCCGCTGACGGAAAATGCCAGATTTCCCACTTTGGAAATCATGCTGTTCTCCACCCAGCCGGAGGCATAGGTGGTCAGGATCACTAACAGTGCTTCTTTTTTCTCCTTCAGGAACCGGATCAGTTCCTGCAAAAACAAAGTATCCCCTTTTAAAAGATACTGAAAATTCTCTATGATAAGTACTTTCTTATCTGCTGTCGTTTCGCCTTTCTGTATTGTCATGCATTCCAGCAATTCCCGCCAGGAAGGATACTCTGCAATCTCCTTTCCCCGGCTTCGCAGTTCCCGTCCCCACAAATATTGTTGTTCTCTGGAAGAACAGTTTCCCGCACTATAACGCAACATCTGTTTTTTCTCCGTAAAAGAGGTTAAGAGAGCCGTCTTGCCAACGCCTCTCTGTCCATACACCACCAGGATCTGACTCCCTGTTCTCTTATAATGATTTTCCAAAAAAGCTGTTTCCTGTTCCCTTCCAGTCAGCATGGCAGCCTCTTTCTTTCTGACCCAGCAGATCAGTACATCTTCTGCAACAGTTGTTCGATCTCTTCCTGTGACAACGGCTTTCCAAACAGATATCCCTGAATGATATCACACCCGATGACCCGCAGATATTTATACTGCTGTTCTTCCTCCACGCCTTCCGCAATGGACTCAAATCCCAGGGATTTCACCATACTTACAATAGACTCCGTAATAATCCGGGTCGCAGAATCCGTCAGCAGCGTGTCGGTAAATGATTTATCAATCTTCAGCGTATTGATAGGCAGCTTCTTTAAGTAAGACAGGGAAGAAAATCCTGTTCCGAAGTCATCCAGTGAAATGCGAATCCCGTACTCCTTCAACAACTGCATTTTCTCGGTAACTGCACTGAAATCGTCGATCAAAATGCTTTCTGTGATCTCCAGTTCGATTTCATCCGGATCCACATCGTATTTATGAATGATATTCAGCAGGGTTTCCACAAAATCTTCCTTCTGGTACTGCAACGCGGAAATATTCACTGACAGCACAAAAGGAACTCCGTAACGGTTCCTCCATTCGGAAAAAGTACGGATACTCTGTTCCAGTACCCAGTTGCCGATAGGAATGATCGTTCCGTTCTTCTCCGCAATGGGAATAAATTTTGCCGGACTGATCATTCTGCCGTTGCCATCCTTCCAACGGATCAGTGCCTCCACGCCCCGCAGTTTACGGTTGCCCGCATAATACTGGGGCTGATAATACAGCAGAAAATTATTCTCAAAAACAGCCTCTTTTAATTTGCTGTCCAGTTCTACATTTTTCAGGAAATCGTTCAGGATCGGCGTATCGAAATACTGGATCCGGTTCTTGCCCATGGCTTTTCCCTTGAACATTACGATTTCCGCACAGTTGATCAGTTCCAGTGCGGAAGTCGCAGCCTCCGGATATTCCGCCACACCGACACTTACGGTGATGTTCAGGACCTGCCCGCCCACCAGATAAAACGGCTCCCTGGTGCGCTTAACGATCTCCTTATGAATATGTTCCACACTTTTGTTCCCACAAGGATCATAAATGGCCATGCAGTAGACATCACTGGTCAGGTGGCAGACGATCACATCATCCCCGTTAAATTCCTTCAGAAAAGAGCCAAACTGCTGTACCAGTTCGTCCCCCGCCACGATTCCCAGTCCGTCATTTACCTTGCGGAAATCATCAATATCAATAACAAGCACGCTGACCAGCCGGTTATCCTCTTTGGCCCGACGAAGAAATTCGGTCAGAAGACGCACAAAATAATTACGGTTGTACAGTCCGGTCAGACTGTCGTAATACGCCATGTAGAGAAGCTCTTCGTTCTGTGTTTTCTGTTTGGTGATATTCTGTACCACAATAATCTGATCCGTCGGCCTGCCATCTTCGTAGAAAATCCTGCTGGAAAACTGCAGCCAGGTCTTCTTTCCCCTCTGCATACATTCCACAGAGTCCGTCTCCCGACCGCTCTTTTCCAAAAACAGCATTTCCCGAAGTGCCAGCACATACGGTTCGTCCACCATCTCCTGAAGTTTTACAAAATCTCTTCTGTCCAGAATCTGGAAGTCAAAGAAATCATCCCATTTTCCCAGCGTAGTGACCGTATTCTTTTCAAAAGAATAGTAGATATAAGCATAATCCATGGTATCGCACAACAGACGATACATTCTCTCCTTAGCGCTCAGTTTCTGATTCATTGCGCGCATAAGATCCAGCTGATAGCGTAACTCGTTCATAACCCCACTCACCCTTTATTTTTTGGTGATGTAACCCTGTGCTTTCAAAAGTTCTGCGCAAAGCAATGCTCCCCCAGCTGCTCCACGTAAGGTATTGTGTGACAAACCTACGAACTTGTAATCATATACGGTATCTTCTCTCAGACGACCTACACTGATACCCATACCGTTCTCGAAATCAACATCCAGAGCCACCTGAGGTCTGTTGTCCTCCTCCAGATACTGGATAAACTGCTTCGGTGCGCTGGGAAGTCCCAGTCTCTGAGGCTCACCGCTGAAGGTGACCAGTTTCTCGATCAGCTGCTCCTTGGTGGGCTTCTTACGGAATTTAACAAATACGGCTGCGGTATGTCCGTTCAATACCGGAACACGGATGCACTGACAGGTGATCACGGGAGAAGTTGCGGGAACGATCTTATCGCCTTCCACTTTACCCCAGATACGTAAGGGTTCTTTCTCACTCTTCTCTTCCTCACCACCGATGTAAGGAATGATATTGCCTACCATCTCGGGCCAGTCCTTAAAAGTCTTGCCTGCGCCGGAGATTGCCTGATAAGTGGTTGCTACCACTTCGTAAGGCTCGAATTCCTTCCATGCGGTCAGAACCGGTGCATAGCTCTGGATGGAGCAGTTGGGCTTTACAGCGATAAATCCTCTGGTGGTTCCCAGTCTCTTCTTCTGTGCCTCGATGATCTGGAAATGTTCGGGATTGATCTCGGGTACTACCATGGGAACATCGGGGGTCCATCTGTGGGCACTGTTGTTGGATACCACAGGGGTTTCGGTCTTTGCGTATGCTTCCTCGATGGCCTTGATCTCATCCTTGGTCATATCTACCGCACTGAATACGAAATCAACCTGTGCGGCTACTTTTTCTACTTCATTGACATTCATGACTACCAGCTTTTTCACAGCTTCGGGCATGGGAGTGGTCATCTTCCAACGGTCACCCACGGCCTCCTCATAAGTCTTGCCTGCGGAACGGGGGCTGGCAGCAATGGTCGTTACCTCGAACCAGGGATGGTTCTCCAACAGAGAGATAAATCTCTGACCTACCATACCGGTTCCGCCCAGGATACCTACACGTAATTTTTCACTCATTTTTCATTTCCTCCTCATCTTTGTGCATTTTTATTTTATCTGCAAAAGACCTGTTCAGTTTCCACTTACTGAATGCGGTCTTCCAAAGCCTGTTGATATACTTCTATGGCATTTGTTTTCAGGTATTCTTTATTTTTCTCAATGACCTGCTTCATCATTTCCGCACCGGGAGCACCGATGGTCAGCCGCTTTTCCACACAGGTCTTTAAGGAAATGGCATCGTAAATGTCCTCATCAAACTTATCACTGATGGAACGTAATTCTTCCAGGCTCAGGGCATCAATGGAAGTATCCTTTTCAATACAATACAGTACCAGGCGTCCGATAATGCCGTGAGCATCCCGGAAAGGTACGCCCTTACCTACCAGATAATCTGCGGCATCCGTAGCATTGGTAAATCCGTTCATGGCACTCTTTGCCATACGGTCCTTACGGAACTTCATGGTCTTTATCATGCCGGTAAATAAGGCAATACAGTCCGCTGCGGTATCCATGGCATCAAAAGCCATCTCCTTGTCTTCCTGCATGTCTTTATTATAAGCAAGGGGCAGTCCCTTCATTGTGGTAAGTAACGCCATCAGGGCACCGTAGACTCTTCCGGTCTTGCCTCTTACCAGTTCGGCGATATCCGGGTTCTTCTTCTGAGGCATAATGCTGCTTCCAGTGGAATAGGCATCGTCCAGTTCCACGAACTGGTACTCATTGGAATTCCAGATAATGATTTCTTCGCTGAAACGGCTTAAATGCATCATGATCGTGGAAAGTGCGGAAAGGAACTCGATCAGATAATCTCTGTCCGCCACGGAATCGATACTGTTTAATGTCGGTCCTTCAAAACGAAGCAGCTTTGCGGTATACTCACGGTCTAACGGATACGTGGTACCGGCCAGTGCTCCTGCTCCCAGAGGACAATAATTCATACGTTTGTAAATATCGACCAGACGCTGTCTGTCCCTCTTGAACATTTCAAAATAGGCACCATAATGATGAGCCAGAGTAATGGGCTGTGCCTTCTGTAAATGGGTGAATCCCGGCATATAGGTCTCTAAGTTGTTCTCCATGGTGTCAAGAATGGCTTCCAGAAGCTTTTCCAGAAGTCCGTCTGTCTCTGCCACTCTCGCTCTGGTATAGAGACGCATGTCCAACGCCACCTGGTCGTTACGGCTGCGTCCGGTGTGAAGCTTTTTGCCTGCATCACCGATCCGGTCGATCAGGGTTGCCTCTACAAAACTGTGGATATCCTCCTGGGTTTCGTCGATTGTAAGCTTTCCGGCATCCACATCCTCTAAAATACCGGTCAGTCCTTCGATAATGCTCTTTCTCTCCTCCTCGGTGAGGATTCCCTGCCTTGCCAGCATGGTGGCATGTACGATACTTCCGGTGACATCTTCATGAAACAATCTCTTATCGAATGTTATGGACGCATTGAAATCAAATACCAGCTGATCGGTCTGTTTCGTAAAGCGTCCTCCCCATAATTGTGCCATGGTCATTCTCCCATCTTTTTATTCTGTCAGCAGCCTATCAGACAATTTTTCTCATAGACATTGATTGCAATTAATCATATCACAAACGACACTTTAATGCAATACAGTGAATTTCATCACTTTCGGGTAGCAAAAACACTTTTTTCTTTTAAATTCATACTATAACAATAAATATTCAAGTTAAGGAAGTATGCCTTTTTATGGGAGCTCTCATCGAATTAAAAAACATAGGTTACTCCTATCATAATCTGGCGGGCGAGACCGGTGCCATAAAAGATGTCTCCTTTCAGGTGGAGGAAGGGGAATTTGTCGCTTTAGTAGGTCCCAGCGGCTGCGGGAAGTCCACGCTGCTGTCTATCATTGCGGGACTGCTTGCTCCGGAGACCGGCACCATCGTAGTCAACAATCCCGACGGATCCCTTCACTATCCCCGTGTCGGCTATATGCTGCAGCACGATCATCTCTTCGAATGGCGTACCATCTACCAGAATGTCACTCTGGGACTGGAGATCCATCATGCTCTTACCAAAGAGCGTACCGACTATGTGAAACAGCTTCTGTCCGACTATGGTCTGGAAAGCTTTCAGGATAAACGTCCCAGCGAATTGTCCGGCGGCATGAAGCAGCGTGCTGCCCTGATCCGCACCCTTGCCCTGGATCCCCAGCTGCTCCTTCTGGATGAACCCTTCAGCGCCCTGGATTACCAGACCAGGCTCATGGTATCCGCGGATATCTGCCGGCTGATCCGGCAGGCTGGTAAGACTATGATCATCGTCACTCACGATCTGTCGGAGGCCATCAGTCTGGCCGACAAGGTCTATGTACTGTCTGCGAGGCCGGCGACGATCAAGGCCGTTCTCCCCATCCGGCTCACGCTTCCGGATGCATCACCGCTGGCTGCCAGAAATGCGCCAGAATTTCCATATTATTTCAAACAACTCTGGGAGGAATTAACGGATGAGACCACAAATTAAACAACCTCTGACCGTTCAGGAACAATATCTTCGAAAACACAAAAGCCATCACAGACAGGTCTCCTTCCTGCGCTTTTTTCTTCTGGGAATCTTTTTACTCCTGTGGGAAGTAAGTGCAGATCTTGACTGGATCGACAGTTTCTTTTTCTCCAGTCCCCACAGAGTCATTCTGTGCCTTGGAGAATTATGGACAGAGCGGTCCCTTCCGATGCATATCGGTATCACACTGTTAGAAACGATCCTGAGTTTCCTGCTGGTATTTTTCGTCAGTCTTCTGTTATCCACTCTGCTGTGGTTTTCCAGGCAGCTGTCGGAGATCTTAGAGCCTTATCTGGTACTGCTCAACAGCCTTCCGAAATCCGCTCTGGCTCCTCTGTTTATTGTCTGGCTGGGCACCGGGATCAACACCATCATCATTGCTGGAATCTCTGTGGCAGTATTCGGATCCATCATCAGCTTTTACACCGCCTTTCATCAGGTAGATCCGGAAAAGGAGATTCTGATCCGCACACTGGGTGGAAACCGCAGGGATATCTTTTTCAAAGTGGTACTGCCGGGATCCATTCCCACCCTGCTCAGTACCACCAAAGTCAATATCGGGCTGTCCCTGGTAGGTGTTATCATCGGGGAATTTCTCGCCGCCAGACGGGGACTGGGCTACCTGATCATCTACGGTTCCCAGGTCTTCCAGCTGGATATGGTAATCAGTTCCATCTTACTGCTATGTGTGATTGCCATGCTGCTCTACCTGCTGACACAGTCTCTGGAACATTACAGCAAAAAGCACCGCAACTGACCTTTCGGAGATCCGCAGGCGTTTTCGTCTTACGGTCTCCTACATAATTTACGGCTTTGTGAAACGTTCTGCGAAAATAATAAATTTTACAGTTGCAAAATTTCCCAAGAACATATATAATAACCTAGTCCGCTGAAATAGCTCAGTTGGTAGAGCACTTCACTCGTAATGAAGGGGTCGTGGGTTCGAGTCCCATTTTCAGCTTATATGTATTAAAAAAGAGAAAGCTTTTCGCTTTCTCTTTTTTTGTAGTAACTCTTCAGAGCCATGCAAAGCTGCGTTCTGCAAATGTCTGCTTATCTTGCACCTTTGTCGTAGATCACTCCCAGTGCTCTCGGTGCACCGTTCTGTTTGGAGAAGAATACCAGAAGCAGCAAAGTCAGTACATAAGGCAGGATCATGACCAGATCCTGATAACTGCTGGGCATCTGCAGTACCTGTACCAGACGGTATCCACCGGATCTGGCAAATCCGAACAACAGACACGCTCCCAGAGTCGGCAGGATACGCCAGTTGCCGAAGATCAGTGCCGCAATAGCCAGATAACCGTAACCTACATAAATACTGGAGGAAAAGTTTGCGGAAATGGAATACGCGAAACAGATACCTCCCAGTCCCGACAACGCACCACAGATCATAATGGCTGCAAGACGGATCTGTCCCACCTGTCTTCCGGCCGCATCCACTGCATGGGGATTGTCACCGCAGGCACGCAGATGCATGCCGAAGCGGGTCTTATACATCACAAACCACGCCACGAAAGCCACTACCACAATCACCAGTTCAAAAGGATACAGATTGGTAAATACCGCTCCCAGTACCGGAATCTTAGAGATTCCCGGGATGGTAATTCTGGAAGAAACAGTCAGTACGAATTTATCGGACGTAGCACCAAATACCACTCTGTTGAACAGCTTCGTTAAATATGCGGTCAGCGCCATGGCCAGAATATTGACTACCACACCACTGATAACCTGATTAGCCTTGAACTTCAGACATAACATGGCATGGATCAGTGCAAACAGACTTCCGCCCACAGCCGCCATAACCATGGCAATGTAGAAAGGCGCCGGAGAGTCTCCGGCAAAGTTTCCCGCAATGGCAACCGCCACGAATGCACCGATAAAGGCGCCAAAACCCTGTAAGCCTTCTACCGCCAGCATGGTCACACCGGATTTCTCACAGTAGATGCCACCGATGGCCATAATAAATAAAGGCAGTGCAAAGGATAAACCGTCAATGATCACAATATCCATTTATTTGTCCTCCTTTGTCTTGTTGGTTTTCTCTCTTCTGTTTCGCTCCATTTTCCACTTGATGTAAGCATTACATGCGCTGAACAAAAGGATGATACCGGTGATAACGGATGCAATCTCCGCATCCACGCCGGCCGCAGATTTCATATAAGTACTTCCCTTGCTGATCAGGGTGATCAGCATAGTAGAAAATACAATACCGAAGGGATTGTTGTTACCAAGCAGGGATACCGCAATGGCATCAAATCCGGTACTGATCAATACCTTTGGCTGAATGGATCCCACATAGCCCAGATAATAAGTCACACCGGCAAGTCCGGCCAGTGCACCGGAAATCGTCATGGACAGTACCATGCTTCTGCCTACCTTGATACCTGCATATTTTGCAGCACTGCGGGAATAGCCCACAGCCTTCAGTTCATAACCAAGCTTTGTCTTCTCTAACAGGAACCATACAGCCACCACCGTAAGCAGAGCCAGAATAATTCCCAGCGGAATATCCATTTTCAGATTGCCCACCATGGTATCCATCAGTGTCAGTCTGGAAGCTGCGGAGATTTCCTTTGACTGTCTGGAGACCGGATCCACGAAAAAGGTATTGATGAAGAAACTGATCACATACTGGAACGTATAGTTTAACATAATAGAGGAAACGACCTCATTGATATTAAACCGGTATTTCAGGAAGCCGATCAGTGCTCCCACCAGACCACCGACGATCAGGCCGATGATTACTACCAGCGGCTTTGCCAGCACGGCGTTCAGACTGCTGTAGCCCACAACGATGCTTGCGGTAAATCCGGCTGCCAGCATCTGTCCGGAGACGCCGATATTAAACAGTCCGGCGCGGAGTGCTACCGCCACAGCCAGTGCCGCGAAGATCATGGGGGTAAAATAGTTCACATAACTCATAAAGTCCGTCAGCATACTCTTGTAGCTGGCGTAGGAGGACTTGGGTGCCAGTCCGCCTCCCTGTAGAAGTGCGTAATAAGCCTTAAAGGGATTGGAACCGGTCACAGCGATGATCACACCACCTGCCACAAGACTACAAAGGATCGCAAGGAGAGGAATCTTTACCGCATTCCATAATTTTGTAAATTTTTTCATGGTCTTATGCCTCCTTCTCCTTGTTTTTTACGCCCATCATGAACTCTCCCACTTCATTGGTGGTCAGTTCACTGGCTTTGGCGATCTTCTGTATGCTTCCGTTATAAATAACTGCGATGGTATCCGCACAATTCATGATCTCATCCAATTCCAGAGAGATCAGAAGGATTGCCTTGCCCTTGTCTCTCTCTGCAATGATCTGCTTGTGGATATTCTCTATGGCACCGATATCCAGTCCACGGGTGGGCTGCACAAAGATCATCAGGGAGGAATCCTGTTCCACTTCTCTGGCAATAATGGCTTTCTGCTGATTACCACCACTCATGGAACGTACCACTGTCTTGCTGCCCTGGCCGCTTCGGATATCGTATTTTTCTATCAGTTTTTCACTGTTGTCTTCAAAAATCTTCTGATCCAGTACTCCCTTATGACAGAACGGCTCTTTGTAATAATTACGAAGTGCCAGATTCTCCGAAAGGGTAAAATCCATGACCAGTCCGTAATTCTGTCTATCCTCGGGAATATAGGAAATTCCTTCGGTCGTTCGTTCTCTGATAGACAGGTTCGTAATGTCTCTGCCGTTTAACAGGATCTTGCCGGAACGCACCGGTACCAGTCCCGCAATAGCATCTGCGATTTCTACCTGTCCGTTGCCTGCCACACCTGCGATCGCAACGATCTCACCGGAATGTACCTCCAGAGATACATCCTTTACCACTTGGAAATCCTGTTTATTGTAAACATTCAGTTTCTCGATACTGAGTATGGTCTTACCCGGTTTTGCAGGCTCTTTTTCTGTCTCAAAATTCACTTCACGGCCTACCATTTTGTTGGCCATGACTTTGGTGGACGTGGTAGCCACATCCATGACATCCATCAGACGTCCGTGGTTCAGGATGGCACATCTGTCCGCGATCCGTTTGATTTCTTCCAGTTTATGTGTGATCAGGATGATAGTCTTGCCGTCATCCCGCAGAGATTTGATAATATCCAACAGGAAATCGATCTCCTGCGGTGTCAGAACCGCTGTGGGTTCATCAAAAATGAGGATCTCCGCTTCTCTGTAAAGCATCTTTAAGATCTCTACTCTCTGCTGTGTAGAGACATTAATGTCGCTGATCACATCGGTGGGGTTCACTGCCAGTCCGTATTTTTCCGAAAGGTTCCGGATATCCTGATTGGCCTTCTTCATATCCACTACCGGAATACATCCCAGCACCTTCTTCACCGGCTCCATACCCATTACGATATTCTCAGCAATGGTGTAGTTGGATACCAGTTTGAAATGCTGGTGTACCATACCGATGTTTAATTTGGTGGCATGATTGGGGGATTCCAGCTTCACCTTTTCACCCCGGATATAGATCTCTCCTTCATCCGGTTCGTACATTCCGAACAGCATACTCATCAAGGTGGATTTTCCTGCACCATTTTCTCCCAGAAGGGCAAAGATCTCTCCCTTTTTGATCTGGATCGTCACATCGTCATTGGCTACGATCCCGGGAAAACGTTTGGTGATGTGTTTCATCTCAACAATATATTCCGACATGTTCATCCTCATTTCTGTACATTTTCCTGCCTAAACAGCAGTTTAAACAAGAAGAAGGTGACAGTTCCTCACCATCACCTTCTTGTGAATCCATTCTTCCTACCAGGTAAAGGTCTCCGGAGTTACACCGTTAAAGTTTGCCGCAGGAACGATCTTGCCTTCCTTTAACAGAGCCTGTGCTGCATTGATCTTCTCAATAGCCTCTGCGGTGAGCTGGCATCTGCCTTCCTCACTTACGAAACCGGTAGCATCATCTGCTGCGGTCAGAGTCACATTAGCACCTTTGAAGGAACCGTCTTTTACTTCGTTCAGTACGTTGTAAACAGTATCATGCATTACCTTCAGGCCACTGGTCAGAACGATATTGCTGTCACCGTTTGCACCGTCATCATACTGGTCAACATCACAACCGATCACCTTAACGCCTTCAGCTTCCTTTGCAGCGGTGAATACACCGTTACCGGAACCACCTGCTGCTACGAACAGGATGTCCACGCCTTCAGCGATCAGAGCATTACCCAGTACCTTACCGGTAGCTTCATCGGAGAAGTTACCAACATAGTTACCGCCTACGTTAGCGCCGGTAACATCGGTACCTGCGTAAGAAGGAAGCTCTACTACTTCTACGTTCATGCCTTCGGTACCGTTCACATACTTAACACCGCACTCGAAGCCATACTGGTAGTTCACGTTGGAAGGATATGCAATACCGTTTACTACTGCTACCTTACCTGTGGTGGTAGACAGAGCTGCAGCCATACCTGCATAGAAACCACTCTCCTGCTCAGCATAGTAAGCAGCGTATACGTTGTCGATCACCTGATCTGCGGTTACTTCGGTACCATCAACGGTAGGCCAGGAATCGATCAGGATGAACTTGGTATCCGGATTCTCCTGTGCCAGATTGCCGATACCTGCAAACTGGAAACCACAGCATACAATAACATCATAATCAGCTACAACATCAGCTACAGCCTGAACAGCTGCTGCGCTGTCACCGGTCTCCTCACGGATGGGGGTTACGGTTGCATTCGGATTCTCCTCAATGAACTTCAGAACACCGTTGTAGTTGTCCTGATTGAAGGAACCGTCATCCACGCCGGAGGGGCTGGATACGATAGCGATCTTCAGACCGGGTTCTTCACTGCTGCTCTCTGCAGTTGTTGCAGTGGTGGTAGCTGCCGCACTGGATTCTGCATTGGTGTCAGCATTGGTGCTGCCGCATGCTACCAGAGAAACAGCCATGACAGATGCAAGTGCAAGTGCCAGAAACTTTTTCATAATTTTTTCCTCCTAAAAATGTAAATATTAAAACATTGAATCACAACGGTAATATTATCATTATAGTCTGTAAAATTCAATATCTATTTTTAATTAACGCATATGCACGTCCATCTGCGGGAACGGTATTTCAATTTCTGCTTTATCAAGTGCATACTTACACTGTTCGGTAATACGCCATTTTCCCTGCCAGAAATCCTCATTTTTGAACCAGCAGCGTACACATAGGTTGATTCCGGAGTCTGCCAGTTCATCTACAAATACAAAATGCTCTCTTTCCTTTATAGTATCGGGATCTTCAGAGAGAACCTTTGTCAGAACTTCCTTTGCCTTCTTAATATCTGCGCTGTAAGCAATAGACACCTTCACATCACATCGCCTGGATTCGGCAGCAGTGACATTCACAATGGTGTTATTTGCCAGATTGCCGTTTGGAAGAATAATCGTCTGATTATCATAGGTTAACAGCTTTGTATAGAAGATCTGGATCTCTTTTACTGTACCTTCCTTACCGGAGGAGCCTTCCACAATGTAATCTCCCACCTTAAACGGCTTCAATAATAAAATCAGCACACCGCCCGCCAGATTAGACAGACTTCCCTGCACTGCCAGACCGATGGCCACGCCGGCCGATCCCAGCAACGCCACAATGCTGGCTGCGTCCACGCCGAAGGAGGACGCCAGTGTCAGGATCAGTATTATATATAAAGAAGCTTTTACAAAAGAGTCCACGAACTGGATCACACCGATCTCTGCTCCCGCCCGGTTCATAGATTTACGGATGATCTTGCGGATCAGCCTGATCAGCTGCATTCCAATGAAAAAGAATACCAGTGCCAGTCCGATCCGGATGCCAAGATTCAGTGCCTTTTCCGGCAGGGTATCCAGGAAAGATGCGATCAGTCCTTCTTTTTTCTGCACCTCTTCAATTACGTTATCTGTCAGATCCATGTTGCCTTATTTCTCCTGTTTTCTTTTTGTAGTCTTGCCTGCGGTCTTGCGGATCGGTGTATTCTTGCGGATACGCTTCTCGATCACTTTTTCCAGTTCTGCCTCGGTATAAGGAATAAACTGCAGAATGCTTAAGGAAAGGGGAGCCATTTTCACGGTAACGGACTGCTTTTTGTCATCCCATTCCACGTCCTCCGCACGTTTCACACGGTCATTGACCACACCGGTACCGCCATATTGCACAGCATCCGTGTTCAGGATCTCCTTGTATTTTCCCTCGTAAGGCACACCTGTGGTGATCTCTCTGGGTACTCCGGAGAAGTTTGCTACGACCAGAAGCAGTTCCTCTGCCTCTTCTCCCTTACGCACAAAGCTTACATAGCATTCATTGGCAGAGATCTCGTTCATCCACTGGAAGCCTTTGGCCTGATCATCGCATTCATACAATGCCTTATTCTCTCTGTAAAGTACATTCAGATCCCTCACCAGTTTCTGGACACCGGCATTTTCCTTCTGTTCCTCCAGCTGCCACTCTACCTGACGCATTTCGTTCCATTCTTTCTCTTCCGCCAGATCCTGTCCCATGAAGAGAAGCTTCTTGCCGGGATGGGTCATCATATAACCGTAAGTCAGACGTAAATTAGCAAGCTTCTGTGCCCTGTCTCCAGGCATTTTACCAAGCAGAGTTCCTTTGCCGTGTACCACTTCATCATGGGAAAATACCAGCATGAACTTCTCACTGTAGGCATAGATCATGCTAAAAGTAAGCTCTCCGTGGTGGTGGCTGCGGAAATAGGGATCGTATTTGATATAATCCAGATAGTCATTCATGAAGCCCATGTTCCACTTCAGGTCAAATCCCAGTCCGCCTTCCTCCAGTGATCCGGTGATCATGGGAAATGCCGTGCTTTCCTCTGCAATGGACAATACCCCGGGATCTCTCTTTTTGAGGATTGAATTAAAGTGTTTGATCAGCTCGATGGCTTCCAGATTCTCATTACCACCGTACATATTGGGAATCCATTCCCCGTCCTGTTTGCCGTAGTCCAAATAAAGCATACTGGCTACCGCATCCATCCGGATACCGTCTGCATGATATTTTTCCACCCAGAATAAAGCATTGGCGATCAGGTAATTGGATACCTGGGGACGGCCGTAGTTGTAGATCAGCGTTCCCCAGTGAGGATGGCTTCCCTGCCTGGGATCCTGATGCTCATAGAGACAGGTGCCGTCAAAGCCGGACAATCCGTAAGTATCTCTGGGAAAATGTGCCGGTACCCAGTCAAGGATCACGCCGATTCCCGCCTTATGCAGTTCATTCACGAAGAACATAAAGTCCTCCGGTGTACCGTATCTGGCGGTAGGGGCATAATAACCGATCACCTGATAGCCCCAGGAAGCATCCAGAGGATGTTCCATAACCGGCATCAGTTCCACATGGGTGTATCCCATTTTTTTTACATAGTCAATGACCTTCGGAGCGATCTCACGATAGTTCGCATAATCCTGTCCCTCGTCCGGCGTCACAAAGCTTCCCAGATACATTTCATACACACTGACCGGAGCATTTCCGCACTGGTAGCTTTCCCTTTTTTTCAAGAATTCGCTGTCATCCCACGAAAAATCTCGCAGGTCAGCGATGACGGAAGCTGTCTCCGGTCTCTTCTGCGCGGCGTTGCCGTAAGGGTCTGCTTTCAGATAAGTCAGTCCACCTTTGATCTTCAATTCATATTTATAGCAGTCTCCTGCTTCTGCGCCGGGAATGAACAATTCGAAAATACCGGAATCTCCCAGGCGTCTCATCTGGTGGATCCGTCCGTCCCATCCGTTGAAATCCCCCACTACACTGATGCGCATGGCGTTCGGTGCCCAGACGGCAAAATAGGTTCCACTCTCTCCGTCCAGTTCCATGGGATGTGCGCCCAGTTTTTCATAAATGGTGTAATGAACACCGACTGCAAAACGATCCATATCTTCCTTCGTGATCTGGGGAACATGCCGGTAAGCATCGCCGCAGATCATTCTGTGGGCTTCACGCTCTTCTGTCTTTCCATATTCCACCACATATTCATAAGGTGCCATCTTCCCGGCATTTATCAGGGCTGCGAAATAACCTTCTTCGTCTGCCAGTTCCATAGGGACATCTGCCAGAAAAGCTTCGCCTACCTGTCCTGTCTTCTTCCAGTGGATCGTCACCTTTTCTGCTCCCGGGAAGAATGCCTGTACCAGCATTTTACTTCCCTGCTTATGAGGTCCTAACAGTTCATGGGGATTATCACATTCAGAATAAGTGATTTCTTCTATCTTTGCCCAGTTCATCAGTTTATAAAGTTTGTTTGTCATATTCCCTCTTTTCTGCGGCGTGTAGTCTGCTGCATTCTATTCTGTCACTATTTTGCTTATCCGGTCGTAGGTATTACCGCTCTATCTCATGCAGAAACAGACCGCTGCGCAGCTTCGGCTCGAACCAGGTGGACTTCGGAGGCATCAGACGTCCCGCATCCGCCACTGCAAAAAGTTCCCCTATGGAAGTAGGATACATGGAAAATGCCACCTTCATATCGGTATGTACTCTCCGCTCCAGTTCCGCAAGTCCCCGGATACCTCCCACAAAATCGATCCGCTTATCGGTCTTTGGATCTTCGATTCCCAGAACAGGATTCAACAGGTGATTTTGTAAAAGAGATACATCCAGTCCTTCCACAGCATCTTCGCTCCGAATCTCCTTCTTCGCTGTAAGACAGTACCACTCATCTTCCAGGAACATACCGAAAGCTCCTTTTTTCTCCGGCCGGTAAGGAATACGTCCTTTTTTCTCTATCATAAAATGTTCTTCGATGGCTGCCAGGAACGCATCGACATCCATACCGTTTAAATCCTTCACCACCCGGTTATAATCCAGGATCTGCAGTTCTTCATCCGGGAAAATCACCGACAGGAAATAATTGAATTCCTCTTCTCCCGTATAATCCGGATGCTGCTCTCTGCGCTTTAATCCCACCTTTACCGCTGAGGCACAACGATGATGACCGTCCGCAATATAAATAGCCGGGATCTTTGCAAACGCCTCTTCAATCATTGCCACATCCGCAGCCTCCGAAATCACCCACACACGATGTTCGATGCCGTCCTCACTGACAAAATCGTATACCGGTGTCTGTGTTTTGATCTCTCCGATCTTGTTCTGCAGTTCCTCTTTCGCCCGATATGCCAGGAAAATGGGCCCCGTCTGCATACTGCAGGTATCTACATGGCGGATACGGTCTTCCTCCTTATCCGCTCTGGTATTTTCATGCTTTTTGATCACATTGTTCCGGTAATCGTCAATAGAGGCACAAGCCACTACACCGGTCTGGCTGTTCCCGTCCATGGTCAGTTCATACAGATAGAAACATGGCGTCGGATCCTGTACAAATTTTCCTTCCTGAATTTTCTCCCGAAGCAGCTGATCCGCTTTCTCATACACACAGTCCGCATATGTGTCTACTTCCTCGCCAAACTGCGTCTCCGCCCGATCAACCGCCAGAAAAGAGTCCGGATTCTTCTTCACCACTTCACACGCTTCCTCCCTGTTATATACATCATAAGGAAGCGCCGCAATCCTTTTCTCCATCCCCTGACAGGGACGATATGCCCTAAATGGTCTGATCTGTGCCATACTCCTACCTCCCAATTTCTATATGTTCTTATTTTACCAAATCCCATCTCATATCACAAGGTTATTAAAATAAGCAAGCAGCCCCGGATGGGTGTAAGAATAAGCAGGCCGTAAGCAGACGTCAGCACTTAGCGGGCGTATTCTGACCGCTTATGTGCCGTTACGCTCTGCGACAGAGCGAAAGCGTGCCGCGTTTCTTACCCCAGCCGAGGCTGCGGGGGTTATTACTAAAATAATACCTACCCCAACTTATGGAACAAAATACAGTTGGGCATATTGACCTTCATTGCCGGTCCATTCATGATCATCGTTCCATGCTCCAGATCAATATGGAAGAAGGTCATCGTATTACTTTCATGATTCAAAGACACCAGAAACTTATTGTCCGGGAAGAACTCTGCATCCTTGGGATACTCACCGCTGATCGGCAGCAGGAAGTTCTTCTTCAAAAGTCCTGTCTTCTTGTCTACATCAAATACGATAACAGAATTATCCCCTGCAATGGAACTGAGCAGATAATTGTAATCCAATGAAAAACTGAAGGCGCTGGCACTGTTGGTGTTGCCTCTGGTCAGCTTGATCAGCTCTACCGTCTGGATCTTCTCAAAGGTAGGGTCGTTATTATTGTCCGCATATTCATATACATCAATATAACACTTTAATTCATGGAGAATGTAAATATACCTGCCATCCTCGGAAATCTTGATATGACGGGGTGCGGATTCCATCTCACTGCGGATGATATCCTCCAGCTTTACCTTGCCCTTCTCCACATCAAAACGATATACATTGACATGATCCATACCCTGATCTGCCACCAGAAGATACTTATTATCATGTGTCATGCGGGCACAGTTGATATGGGGACGGAAATTCCGCTCTGCCATACTGCCCAGACCCTTGTGGTAGATTTCATCAGTGATTTCGCCGATGGAACCGTCCTCTTTCAGTCTGAGTACTGTCAGCTTACCGTCATGATAACCGGCTACAAACAGATACTGATCCGTATAATCCGTAGAAACATAGCAGCCTCTCATACCATTGATTGGTGCAAAGTTGATCAGCTCCAGATCTCCGTCCGGCTGGATGGTATAAGCCTCCACACCAAAATCCGTTATAGAATAAAGAAACTTTCCGTTGTGGGAAATGGTCAGATAGGAAGAGTTCGTGATCTCTACCTTATCTTTCTCCTTGAAACGGCCGTTTTTCATATCCACATCATATATTCTGATGCCATGACTGTCCCCCTGTGTGTAACTGGAAATGTAGGCAACATATTTTTCCTTGCTCATGACCGGATCCTCCTTAGCGTTCTATGTCTTTTTTTATGTTTATAAATATAGCACAATTCTGAAAATTGTGAAACATTTTTTCTGCAAAATTGCCGAAAAATACTCCTGTTTTTTCCACAGGGTAAAGTTTATGTAAATTAGGCCAGAAATTGCAAAACTTCACATTGACTTTCCGTGTATTTACGTATAATATTAATTCGACTTGCAAAAAATTTTCATTTAGGTTTTTCGAGGATTTTTTGCAGGATTTTTTACATCAGGAAGGAAAAAATTGATGAAAAATGCTTTAGTCAATTTAGTGAACATCTCAAAATCATTTGACAATCAGATGGTTCTGGATGATCTCAATCTGTACATCCGCGAGAACGAGTTTCTGACTCTGTTGGGCCCCAGTGGCTGCGGAAAGACTACAACCCTCCGTATCTTGGGCGGTTTCGAGACCCCTGATAAAGGTCAGGTCATTTTCGAAGGCCGGGATATCACTAACCTTCCACCCAATAAGCGCAATTTAAATACCGTATTCCAGAAGTATGCTCTTTTCCCTCATATGACCATTGCGGAGAACATTGCTTTCGGATTAAAGATCAGCGGTAAAAGTAAATCTTATATTAATGATAAAATTAAATATGCCCTGAAGTTAGTCAATCTGGACGGTTTCGAGAACCGTATGCCGGATTCCTTAAGCGGCGGTCAGCAGCAGCGTATCGCCATTGCCCGTGCTATCGTAAATGAGCCCAAGCTTCTGCTGTTGGATGAGCCTCTGGGTGCACTGGATCTGAAACTGCGTCAGGACATGCAGTACGAACTGATCCGTCTGAAAAATGAGTTGGGAATTACCTTTATCTATGTCACCCACGACCAGGAGGAGGCTCTGACCATGTCCGATACCATCGTGGTCATGAACCAGGGCTATATCCAGCAGATCGGCACTCCCGAAAGTATCTACAACGAGCCGGAAAACGCTTTCGTTGCCGACTTTATCGGTGACAGTAACATTATCGGTGCAACCATGATCAGAGATCGTCTGGTAGAGATCCTTGGTGCCCGCTTTGAATGTGTGGATACCGGTTTCGGAGAAAACAAGCCCGTCGACGTAGTCATCCGTCCCGAGGACGTGGAGCTGGTATCACCGGAAGAAGGTATTATCCAGGGTACACTGACCCATTCCATTTTCAAAGGTGTCCATTACGAAATGGAAGTTATGGCCAACGGTTTCGAGTGGCTGGTACAGTCCACGAAAATGGTTCCTGTCGGGACCAAAGTCGGCATCAAAGTGGATCCGTTCAACATCCAGATCATGAAGAAGCCGGAATCCGAGGATGAGGAGGCGATTGGAGTCAATGAATAAAAAATTATTATCGCTCCCTTTTATCTTCTGGTCAGCCATGTTTGTCATCGTGCCCCTGTGCATGGTCTTCTACTATGGTCTGACCGATAAGAGCGGTGCTTTTACGCTGGATAATATTCTGGCGATCGCAACCGCCGAGCATTCCAAGGCTCTGTGGGAAGCGCTGAAGTTATCCGTGATCAGCACTGTGATCTGCCTGCTTCTGGCATATCCCCTTGCCATGATCCTGTGTAACATGAATGTCAACCAGAACTCGTTTCTGGTATTGATCTTTATCCTGCCCATGTGGATGAACTTCCTGCTTCGTACCCTGGCATGGCAGACACTGCTTGAGAAGACAGGTGTCATCAACAGCATCCTCTCCACCCTGCATCTGCCGGCGTTAAATATTATCAATACACCCTCTGCCATCGTACTGGGTATGGTATACAACTTTTTGCCTTTTATGGTACTGCCTCTTTATAATGTACTGGTCAAGATCGACAAGAGCGTAATCAACGCCGCTTATGATCTTGGTGCCAACGGTGTGCAGACCTTTGTACGGATCATCTTCCCCTTAAGTCTGCCCGGCATGTTCAGCGGTATCACTATGGTATTTGTCCCCGCCCTGACCACTTTCGTGATCAGTAAGATCTTAGGCGGCAGCAAAATCCTGCTCATTGGTAATGTCATCGAACAGGAATTTACCCAGACCGGCAACTGGAATCTGGGAAGCGGACTTTCCATCGTACTGATGCTGTTCATTATCTTCAATATGGTGATCTCCGTAATCACGGATAAAGAGGGGGAGGCGAACACATTATGATCAAAACAACGGCACAGAAAATATATCTGGGGCTGATCTTTATCTTTTTGTATGCCCCCATCGTTACCCTGATTGTACTCTCCTTCAACGCCAGCAAGACCCGTGCAAAATGGGGAGGTTTTACGACCAAATGGTATGTTGCCCTGTTCCAGAACGAACAGATCATGCAGGCTCTGTGGAATACACTGGCGCTGGCTGTGTTGTCTGCACTGATTGCCACCTTCATTGGTACGATTGCCTGTATTGCCATGCAATCCATGAAGCGTACCAGCCGTACGATCCTTATGGGAATCACAAATATTCCCATGCTGAACGCAGAGATTGTTACCGGTATCTCCCTGATGCTTCTGTTCTTAAGTCTTGGAGCCAAATTTGGTTTTGGTACGATTCTGCTGTCACACATTACGTTTAATATTCCTTATGTGATCTTAAGCGTAATGCCCCGTATGAAGCAGTTGAACCCCAGCACGTATGAGGCCGCCCTTGACCTGGGTGCTTCCCAGACCTACGCCTTTTTCAAGGTGGTATTTCCGGATATCCTGCCGGGTATCCTTTCCGGTTTCCTGATGGCATTTACCATGTCACTGGATGATTTTATCATTACCCACTTTACCAAAGGTCCCGGTGTCGACACACTGTCCACCAAAATCTACACTGAAGTAAAGAAGGGCATCAAGCCGGAAATGTATGCATTGTCCACCATCATTTTTGTGACGGTACTGGTTCTGCTTTTACTGGTGAACTACATGCCCATGGCAAAGAAGAAGAAATAATTCTTTGAAAATAGATTCAGGAGGAAAAGAAATGAAAAAATTTATTGCACTGCTTCTGTGCGGTATCCTTACCGCAACTGCTCTGACCGGCTGCGGGTCCTCTTCCGCCGGTGGTGAAAACGGTGAAGTCATCGTCTACAACTGGGGTGAATATATCGATCCCGATACGATCACCATGTTCGAAAAAGAGACCGGAATCAAAGTGGTCTACGATGAGTTCGAGACCAACGAGATCATGTATCCCAAGGTAGAAGCTGGTTCTTCCGCTTATGATGTGGTATGTCCTTCCGATTACATGGTACAGAAAATGATTGAAAACGACCTGATCCAGGAACTGGATTATGACAAGATCCCCAATGCCAAGGAAAACATCGGTGCCGAGTATTATGAGCAGGCTGCCGCTTACGATCCCGGCAACAAGTACTGTGTTCCCTACTGCTGGGGAACTGTAGGAATCATCTATAATAAGACTCTGGTAGATACCCCTCCCACCAAATGGGCAGATCTGTGGGATGAAAAATATGCTGACAATATTCTGATGATGGATTCCATCAAGGACTGCTTCATGGTGGCACTGAAAAAGAACGGCTTCTCTTCCAACAGTCTGGACGAATCCGAACTGCAGATTGCCACAGAGGATCTGATTGCCCAGAAGCCTCTGGTACAGGCCTATGTAGTAGATCAGGTACGTGATAAAATGATCGGTGGCGAGGCTGCGATCGGTGTAATGTTCTCCGGTGATGCCATTTATGTGATCGGCGAAAATCCGGATCTCGATTATGTCATTCCCGAGGAAGGCACCAATGTCTGGATCGATGGCTGGGTAATCCCGAAGAATGCTCCCAACAAGGAAAATGCAGAGAAATTCATCGATTTCATGTGTCGTCCGGATGTAGCACTGAAGAATTTCGAGTACATCACCTACGGTACTCCCAATACCGCCGCCAGAGAGCTGATCGAGGATGAAGATCTGAAGAATTCTCCCATTGCTTTCCCGGATCTGACGCAGTATAACAATCTGGAGACCTTCCTGTACCTCGGAGAGGACGGCGAAGAACTCTACAACAAATACTGGAAAGAAGTTATGTCCAACTAGTCTTTCAGACAAAACAAGCCCCTGAACTGCCAAGACAGTTCAGGGGCTTTCCTGTTACCCATATTTTCAGGAATTCTGCTCACATCCACAGGTCTCGCATCTTCCGTCATTTCTCCTGGAAAATGCCGGATCATCCACCGGTGTGAAATTCGGGAAATCCGGTCTGGGCGGTCTGCGGTCTCTGTCTCCACCGCATCCCTCGTCCTCCAGATGACGTGCGCCGCAGGCATTCGAGCCGCCACAGGAACTACTGCTTCCGCAGGAGTTATTGGAATTCCCACAGGAATTGTTGTTTCCGCAGGAACTGCGATTGCTGTTTCCTATACAGCTACAGCCGTTGCTGCAGGAATTTCCACCACAAAATAGTAACAATAACAGAATGATACAGTTCATAGGATCCTCTGCTTACCACTGTTTTTTACTATTCTATTCCGCTTTCTTCAGCTGGTGCCAGTCCATACACCGTTTCTGCTGCACCAGTTCCTTTTTGATAAACCGGAAGGTCTTCTCCTCTCCCTCCTCTGCCAGCATTTCCAGCACATATAGCAGTTTTGCCTTCGTCTCCGGATGAATGGGTGCCCTATCTGTCCCCTGATAATAGTAATCAAGAGGAGACCTGTCCATGTATTCGCCTCCCATATAGACCTTGCTGGCAGCGATCCGATCCATGATCATTTCCGCAATATACTTATCCGGCATCGGCACCGGAGCCATTCCACCGGGAAGTGCCTGCATGCTGTAATCGATCCAGTATTCGTAATGATGTTTATTCCGGCCCTTATGGTGCAGCCAGGCGCTGGAATAACCGATATCTTCTCGTTCCGCATTGTTGGGGCTGCGTGTCCCCTGATAGTATTTTGCCCCTACCCAGAACTCTGTGGGACTATACTTGGACATATCATGCAACAATCCCTGTTTATACAGACCTACCTTAAAGCAGCCCTTTGCCACAAGGATCTTATGATGTGTGATCGTTTTAAAATGTTTCCAGATATTCATTTCGTTCTATCATCTTTCTCCGGCAACATCTGTTTTCTTTTTTAAAGATCTTGCCGAAACTTTTTTCTCCTTGTCCTGTGATTCTGCCATCACAACGCCTTCATATACTGCAATACTTCTGGGGGCAATGATCCCCGTCTGCTCTCTGGACTGTTCTTCTTTCTCCTGCACTGTCAGAGTATCTTCCGCCTTCTCCGTTGCCAGCACAAGATTCCATTCCATACCCTTCGGCAGCTTTGGAAATGCCAGTTTCTGCGGCTCCCAGTGCATATTCATGGCAACATAGAGGAAAGAATCCTCCCCACCCTGTGGTGTCTTTGCATACTTTCCGCAGTACATAATGCCTACATGCCGGTTATAGCTCTCTGTCTGGGGCCTCCAGGCATTCTGTCCGTGATAGGACAGATCCGGATAACCACAGGATAACGTATCCAGGATCCGAAGCTCTTCCTCAGGATGCAGGATCGGGTGTGCCTTACGGAAAGCGATCATCTGTTTCCAGAAATTCAATAATTCCGCATTTTTCTCCCTGTCCTGCCAGTTCAGCCATGTGATTTTATTGTCCTGGCAATAGGGATTATTGTTGCCCTGCTGGGAATTGCCAAACTCATCCCCCATGAAAATCAACGGGGTGGACTGTGTCAACAGCAACATACAAAATGCATTCTGTAACTGTTTTTTCCGAAGTGCCTGCACTTTTTTCCGTCTGGACGGTCCTTCCTCCCCACAGTTCCAGCTGCAGTTATAATCATTGCCATCCCGGTTACCTTCTCCGTTGGCTTCATTATGCTTGTGATCATAGGACACCATATCCATCAGCGTAAGGCCGTAATAATTGGACAGATAATGGATCCGTCCCATATTGGCGGGGATATGACGCATCTCATACAATACGCCCGATAGCATATTGTCATCTCCCTTAAGAAAACGACGCATGGTATACAGATAATCGTCCCGGTATTCCGCCAGATTCCGGTATTCCGGCTTCACTGCCGGATCATAGAGTTGCTCCGTATCAAAGGAATAATGCCACAGTTTTGTCCCGGACAATGCCGGATCTCCAGCCAGCATCTGAGCCGGTACTCCCTCCCCCATCAGATGAAAACCATCCACATGATAGGATAATACCCAGAATCTTAAAATATTCCCGATCTCTGCCGCATCCATTCCCCGGGGGAAATAGAACTGCAGGACCACTTCCATTTTTCGCTTATGGAATTCTTTTACCATAAGACGAAACTCTTCTGCCGGGTCTTCCCCTGCCGCATAGGCTGCCTTAGGTGCATAATAGAAGCCTTCCCGATAGCCCCAATAGTTCAGCACCCGGTAGCCGGGCAATTTACCTTCTCCGTTCTTTTCCCCCGCCACGGCCGCAAGCTCTCCGGAGGTCTTCGGCACCGTCTTCTCCGGTGTCTCATCGAATTCATAGACCGGTTGGAATTCCACGGTTGTCACACCGATTTTCTGAAGATAGTCCAGCTTCTCCACAACCCCTGCAAAGGTGCCTCGATGTGTTACCTGAGATGAGGCATGCATGGTAAAGCCACGCACATGAAGGCAATAGCAGGTGCTGTCTTCATAGGGAAGCATAGGGTGCATATCCTGTTCCCAGTCGAAATCTTCGTTGGGAAATACTGCAATGCGATCCGCAGGCTTACGTATTTTCCCATAAGCAGGCTTACGCAGGAACCCCTGTGCATGCAGATCCGGCACAGTACGCTCCCCTTCATAGAACTGATACCCGACATTTTCCGGCTCCAGTTCCAGATATTTACAGTACACATTTCCCATCCGTTCCTCCTGTCGAAACGGAACCCTGTGCGTTTTTTTTCCACTCTTTCTGTCATATATGAGAATGCCGCAATCCTTTTTCCCGGACGCATAGGTAAAACGGATGGCTCCGTCCTCCACATGCGCCCCCAGAGGGTAAGGCTTTATTGCATGCTTTTTTTCTGTCATTGTCATACCCCATCTTCCAGTTTTCTATCACTTAAAGTCTCTTTGTCCATTTTTATTATAGTCTGTAAGTGTAAGAAAAACAAGCATTGCAAGAATATCCGTAAGCGGTTATAATAAAGGAACAAAGTACTGTTACACCCAATAAACATAACAGGAGGATTCCCATGGGTAAAAAAGAAAGCTATGAAGATGAAGAAATGACCGTTGAGCTGGAGCTGGAAGACGGCACTGTTGTCAACTGTGCCATCATTACCATTCTCACCGTAGAGGCCAAGGACTATATCGTACTGTTGCCTCTGGACGAGGACGGCGAAAACGAAGACGGAGAAGTATGGTTCTACGGATATTCCGAGAATCCGGATGACCCGAATGAAGAACCCATTCTCGCATACATTGAAGATGATGATGTCTACGAAAAGGTTGCCGATGCTTTTGATGAGTATCTCGACAGCTGTGAATTTGACGAGATCATCGATGATAACGATTCAGAGGAATAAGGAATCTGGAAGGGAACCTGGGACGCTCTCTCGTGCCTGTAAGGCAGAGAAGTTCCAGGTCTTTTTTTGCCCGTGTCATCGCCACATAGAAGATCCGTCGTTCCTCTTCACAATGCTCCGGCTCCCGGGAGCTTCCGTGGGGAAAGGTCTTCTCATTACAGTCCGGGATCCACACATGGTCGAATTCCAGTCCCTTTGCCGCATGTACCGTCAGCAGAGTGATCCCGCTGTTTTCCTGTTTTTCCTGCTTCTTCTGCATGCCACTCCTTACATTTTCCCTGCATTGCAGTTGTTCCCGGTAAAGCTCCTGTGCTTCCTGCCATTCTTCAAGGCTTCGGTATCGTCCCGCATCCTCCGTGATAAAATCCAGCACTTCCTGCCATTCCGTCAGATCTGTTTTTCCCTCCTGTGCAGCTCTCACCCGCAGGTATCTCTCATAGCCGCACGCCTTACGCAAAAATGCCATTGCAAGCTTCAGTTCCGTATTTTTTACAAATTCCATCTGTCGTATCCATACTCCGACCGCTTTCTGCGCCTTTTGCTGCCCCGCGTCCGGACTTCCCGCAGCCAGATCTTCATAATATTTCTTCAAAGCCGGTAAAGATGCTTCGGCACCAAAAGCCTCTCTGGAAATATTCCGATATGGTCTGTTGCTCACCCTCAGGTAATCCGCTCTTGTAGCACACCCCTGCGCGATCCGCAGATAGGACAGAAGATCCTGTGCGATAAAATGGTCGTAAATGTTTCTCCCCTTCTCTTTCATGGAAAAAGGGATCCCCTCCCCGGTAAGTCTCGCCGCCACGCCCTGCATGGCCAGATTTGTCCGGAACAATACAGCACAGGTCTCCCCATTTATCCGATTTTTCAAGCTTTGTACCAGATAACTCATTTGTTCCGAAGCCTCACTGAATTCCCTGATTTTTACCCGATATTCCTTCCGGTATCCGGCGTCAGTCTTATGACCCCCTGCCTGCCGTCTATGCGCCTCGCAAGGCTCCAGATCCTTATGAAAACGGTCTTTATTCTCATCTATCACCGTCAGGGATGCCTCCACGATATCCGGATGACTGCGATAATTCGTCCGAAGAAGGATCTGCTTTGCACCAAATTCTTCTACAAACTGTCTCATGCAGGCTGGTCTGGCTCCGCGGAATCCGTAAATGGCCTGATCATCATCCCCCACTGCAAAAATATTTCTATGTTTTTCCGCCAGAATTTTCACGATACTGTACTGTCTGTAATTGATATCCTGAAATTCATCGATCAGTATATATTCAAACCGGTTCTGCCAGTATGTACGCTGCCCCGGATCCCTTTGCAGAAACTCCTCACATTCCTTTAATATATCCTCAAAATCAAGGCCTCCGGTATTTTTTCTCGCCTCCTCATAAGCTTCATAGATCCTGGAAAAATGTTGTTTTTCTTCTTCCGGAAGCTTCTTTCTGCTGTTCTCAATATCGCCGGTATTTTTGTAATAACCGATGGCAGCAAGATAGTTCCCGGCAAGCTCCGTTACTTCCGCTACGGATCTTTTTTTACAGTCTGTTATTTTCTTCAAAATGGGAAGGATAAGATCTCTTTTTTGTCTGTCGTTTAAAATATTGCCTGATGAAATTCTGCCCGACTGGAGCAGGATTTGATAGAAAACAGAATGAAATGTTCCAAAATTGACGGTATGCACTTCCTGTGGAGATATCTGCGCAAAGCGCTGCCTCATGGATAGAGCCGCTTCTCTGGTAAAGGTGATCACCAGAAGCTTCTCCGGGGTGATCCGGCGTTCCCGGATCAGATACAGGATCCTCTGGGTGATGGTAAATGTCTTGCCGGAGCCGGGGCCCGCCAGTAATAACAGCGGTCCCTCTCCGAACGTGACAGCCTCCTGCTGGGAGGCATTTAAGCATGTCAGATCAGACATTTGCCTGTAATAACTCGATTCCTTTGCGGATTCTTGCCAGAGATTCCTCTTTGCCCAGGACTTCCATAATCTCCGTAGCACCGGCAGGTGTCATCTGCTTGCCGGATACTGCGGTACGGATCGGCCACATCACATAGCCGTTCTTACAGCCTTTTTCCTCCACATATTTTACAAGAGTCTGATACAGCCCGTCATTGCTGTAATCCTCCTGTGCCTCCAGGATCGGAAGCAGATCTTTCAATACCTCCAGAGAAGTCTCTGCGGTAGTCTTCATCTTCTTGTGTGTATACATTGCCACGTCATATTCCGGAAGCTCCTCGAAGAAATCTACCAGTCCGGCAATATCCGGGAATACTTCGATTCGGGTCTTTACCATGGCTGCGATCTTCTTCAGATCCAGAGGCTTGCTAATCGCTGCCTTCAGGTAAGGCTCTGCCATCTCATAGAACTTGTCGAAATCCATAGCCTTCAGATATTCACCATTCATCCAACGCAATTTCACGATATCGAAGACTGCCGGGGACTTGCTGATGCGATGGTAATCGAACTCCTTGATCAATTCATCCAGAGAGAAAATCTCGCGGTTATCCTCCGGGCTCCATCCAAGCAGTGCCACATAGTTCACGATGGCTTCGGTAATGAATCCCTGATCGATCAGATCCTCGAAGGAAGCATGTCCGCTTCTCTTGGACAGCTTCTTGTGGTTCTCATCGGTGATCAGCGGCAGATGGATATATACCGGTACCTGCCATCCGAAAGCTTCGTACAGACGTACATATTTTGGGGAGGAGGACAGATATTCGTTGCCTCGTACCACATGGGTGATATTCATGGTATGGTCATCTACCACGTTTGCAAAGTTATAGGTAGGGTAACCGTCGGATTTGATCAGGATCATATCATCCAGCTGGGAGTTATCTACTGTAATGTCTCCGTATAACTCGTCATGGAAAGTCGTGGTGCCTTCCTTGGGGTTGTTCTGGCGAATGACAAAAGGCTTGCCTGCGGCAAGATTTGCCTCAATCTCTTCTTTGGACAGGGACAGGCAGTGCTTGTCATATACGGTGATCTCCTTACCATCCACAACTTCGGTCTTCAGGGAAGCCAGTCTCTCCTTGTCACAGAAACAGTAATAAGCTTCTCCCTTATCGATCAGTTCCTTGGCATATTTCATATAAATACCGGTTTTCATACGTTCACTCTGCACGTAAGGACCATAACCGCCGTCCTTATCCGGGCCTTCGTCATGTACCAGTCCGGTCTTCTCCAGGGTACGATAGATGATCTCGGTAGCACCTTCCACATAACGTTCCTGATCTGTATCCTCGATGCGGAGCATAAAATCTCCGCCGGCATGCTTTGCAATCAAAAATTCATATAATGCGGACCGCAGATTACCTACATGCATTTTACCGGTAGGGCTGGGTGCGTATCTTGTTCTGATCTTTGTCATTTTCTCCTCATTTCCGCAGGAAATCTGTGCATATCCGGGCTACGGTCTTCCGGCATACATTTTCCTGCTTATATATTCCTGTCCGCCATCTCCCGGGCAGACCACTTTCTTATTCTACCGCCTTTTTTCAAAAACTGCAACAGTTAAGACGAGGATTTCGGATGGGGAAGATTCCATCTGTAATGTGCTGCCAGGAAACGGATCGCCATGACAATGAAAGCTCCGATAAATACCGCCGGCAGTCTTCCCCACTCTCTGAATATCCACACACAGCCCAGTGCTCCCACGAGGGATGCACAGGCATAAATATGCTTTACGAAGATGTAGGGTTCCTCTCCCGCCATCA
The DNA here is from genome assembly GCF_003478095.1 of Clostridium sp. AF34-10BH. Classification (NCBI taxonomy): domain Bacteria; kingdom Bacillati; phylum Bacillota; class Clostridia; order Eubacteriales; family Clostridiaceae; genus Clostridium; species Clostridium sp. AF34-10BH. The sequence goes on along the minus strand of NZ_QUEC01000006.1, from coordinate 24,723 downwards.
TATCACGCATCAGACCGCCGCCTACCCCGGTAAGCATTCCTATAAACACCAGCAGGAAGGAATTATCAGGATATCCATTATCAATTCCCGACATCACACCCAGGGATGTAAAGATTCCCAGGCCTACAGAATCCATGATCAGCATAGCCTTGTCATAAAAAGTTCCCAGTCTGCCACTCAGAAGATCATGTTTGATATACAGCAGTACAAAAATCGCCAGTGACGTAATCACTGATACCACGACATACACAGGCTTTTCCAGAGCCGAGGGCAATTTCCCCAGGATCACATCCCTGGTCATACCTCCTCCCACTGCCGTCACCACACCCAACACGCAGATCCCGAAAATATCCATTTGTTTTCGGATCCCCACCATGGCACCTGACGCGGCAAAAGCGATGGTTCCCAGAATTTCCATAAAAAATATGATACTGTCCTGAATGTTCATACAATTAGTTTCTCCTAAAAGTTCTCCACGCTATTTTATAGTATCTTTGTTAAAATAACAATAGCTAATTTACACACTGTAAAAAAGGAACCATCACACTTCTGTGATGATTCCCTTTCCCGACAAAATTTCTGTCCTATGTTTATTCTTTTTCCAATTCCACCATTTCCTGATCCACACTTTCATCAGGTACTTTCTTCTCTGCCTCGTTCTTGAACTTGTCCACGGCTCTGGCCGCTACGGGGATAGCAATGTTGGTGCCTGCTCCGGCAATACAGCCTCCGGGACATGCCATACCCTCGATCAGACAGCCGTTCATCTTACCGGCCTTGGCAAGGAGCAGGGCTTTCTTACATTCTGCCAGGCTCTCCGCATGCTGAATGTTCACCGGTGTTCCCGGATAATACTGTTCGATACACTCCTTGATGGCATTGGCAACGCCGCCTGCCACGCCGTAACCTCTTCCGGCTGCGGTAGCATCCTTCATCTCATCCATTGCTTTGATCTCATCCAGCAGGATTCCCTTAGCTTCGAACATACCGGTCAGTTCCTCAAAAGTAATAACAAAGTCTACATCGGAACGAACGGTACGTCTGCTGGCTTCCAGCTTCTTGGAAGCGCAAGGGCCAATGAATACTACGGATGCATCCGGATGTTCCTGTTTGATCAGACGGGCGGTGGCTACCATAGGAGTCAGCTCGTTGCTGATCTTGTCAATGGTCTCCGGGAACAGATTCTTCGCCATCACGGACCAGGAAGGACAGCAGGAAGTCAGCGCAAACTGTTGCTTACCTGTGGCTACTTCCTTTACATAATGCTCTGCTTCCGCCATACATCCCATATCCGCACCCAGAGCAGTTTCATATACATCCGCAAATCCCAGTTCCTTCAGTGCTGTCTTGAACATCTCAGGTGTCACCTTCGGGCCGAACTGTCCGGCAAATGCAGGTGCTACCTGGGCTATGATCTTCCGTCCGGACTGCATGGCACGGATCAACTGGAAGATCTGAGACTTGTCAGCAATCGCTCCAAAAGGACAGCTTACCATACACTGACCGCAGGATACACATTTCTCATTGTCGATCACGGCTCTTCCCACATGGTCAGATGTAATAGCTCCAATACCGCAGGCAGCCTTACAGGGACGCTCTTTGTGACAAATTGCATCATAAGGGCAGATTTCACGACACTTTCCGCACTTGATGCATTTCTCCTGATCAATAACAGACTTGCCGTTTTTCATAGAGATCGCACCCTTGGGACAGACACTCTGGCAGGGATGTGCCAGGCACCCCATGCAGGAGCTGGTCACCTCATAACGGTTCTCCGGGCAGGCATTACAAGCCGACGGAATGACCTGCATCAGAGGGGGCTCATAATATTTTTCATCAATATTACTCTCTTCCAATCCCTGTGTCAGATGTCCGGGATGTTCGCGGTTCTCCGGGCGTAAACTCATCCCCATGGCCAGACGGATGCGCTCACGGATGATCGCTCTGTCACGATAAACGCTCTCCCAGAACTCCGACTCTTCATAGTCTACGATCTTATAAGGCAGCGCCTCCATATCATCCTTCAGATTTGTGGAATTGTAAGCCAGATTAGCCACTTCCTTAAATACCCTTCTTCTCCGCTGTCTTACCGGAGTATCGATCCCTCTCATGCTGCTCATATCATAATTACCGCCTTTTGATATTTTTTTAACACACTAACCATATTAAACCATATCATATCCATAAATGCAAGAAAAATATCAATAAAAATGGGATCTCACACCGTTTTTACGTGAAAGATCCCATCCTTAGAATTTTCTGTTATTCTTATCTTTTATTACTTCATAACGACTCTCTTGAAGTTCTTCTTACCTCTGCGGACTACCAGGCCCTCTCCATCAAACTGCTCGGGAGCGTAAGTAGTCTTTACATCGGTAACTTTCTCATCCGCTACGACAACACCGCCCTGTTCTACAGCACGTCTTGCTTCACTGCGGGATGCAGACAAACCGGATTTTACCAGAACACCGAGAATATCGATCTTACCATCCACAAAATCAGCCTCTGTCAGCTCGCTGGTAGGCATCTCTGCAGCATTGCCACCGGTAAACAGTGCTCTTGCACTCTCCTGTGCCTTCTTAGCCTCTTCCTCGCCATGTACCAGATTGGTCAGTTCGTATGCCAGAATCTCCTTCGCCTGATTCAGCTGGCTGCCTTCCCATTTGTCCATCTCATCGATCTGCTCTAAGGGCAGGAAGGTCAGCATTCGCAGGCACTTCAGAACATCGGCATCTGCTACGTTTCTCCAGTACTGGTAGAACTCGAAGGGAGTGGTCTTGTTGGGATCCAGCCATACGGCACCCTTCTGGGTCTTACCCATCTTCTTGCCCTCGGAATTCAACAGCAGGGTAATGGTCATGGCGTAAGCATCCTTGCCCAGCTTTCTGCGGATCAGTTCCGTACCACCCAGCATGTTGCTCCACTGGTCGTCACCGCCGAACTGCATGTTACAGCCGTATTTCTGATATAAGGTCAGGAAGTCAAAGCTCTGCATGATCATGTAGTTGAATTCAAGAAAGCTTAAGCCCTTCTCCATTCTCTGCTTGTAGCACTCTGCGGTCAGCATACGGTTGACACTGAAATGTGCTCCCACGTCTCTCAACAGTTCCACGTAATTCAGGTTCAACAGCCAGTCCGCATTGTTGACCATCAGTGCCTTGCCGTCACTGAAATCAATAAAACGGCTCATCTGCTTCTTGAAGCAGTCTACGTTATGCTGAATGGTCTCCTTGGTCATCATGGTACGCATATCGCTTCTGCCGGAGGGATCACCGATCATCGCAGTTCCTCCACCGATCAGAGCGATGGGCTTGTTGCCTGCCATCTGCATTCTCTTCATCAGGCACAGGGCCATGAAATGCCCCACGTGAAGACTGTCTGCAGTAGGATCAAAACCGATATAGAAGGTAGCCTTTCCGTTATTGATCAGTTCCTTGATCTCCTCTTCATCTGTCAGCTGTGCCAGCAGTCCTCTTGCTTTTAATTCGTCAAATACTGTCATTTTCTCTTCTCCTTTTTGGGTTCTTTTTACTCTGTATACCTTTTTTACATTTTGGGGGAATCGGCTCCAAAGGCACTAAAAAAGCCCGCCCCTTTTTCAAAAGGACGAGCTTAATCACTCGTGTTACCACCTAATGTTCCCGCCAGACTCACATCTGACAGCTCAGTAAGTATCTATCAATACTCCGGCCGATATCGGTGCCTGCCGTCCTGATCTACTCGTTCGGGATCCTCTGATAAAATCTACTGATCCTTCTCTTTCCACCGGCTGCTCCGGGATGTATTCCTGCTCTGCTTCTGTGCGCCTCTCACCGACCGGCTGCTCTCTGTCAGAAGTGGAGGAACAGTACTTCTTCCCTTCATTGCATTCTTCTTATCCTATGTTTGCGCTAAACATGACCTTATTATAGCCAGTCTGCGTTTTTCTGTCAACACTTAAAATTTTGCTGCTGGCAGGAGCCGCCTCCGGGTCTATTCTTCCGGCCAGGGCAGGTGGGATACTTCCAGCTTCTTGTCACGAAGCATCAGTTCTTTTACCGCCTGATCCGCAGGCTTACCGTCAAAGAGCACTTCATTTACCTGCTCGATAATAGGCAGCTGAACATCATATTTTTTCGACAGTTCCATGGCAGCCTTGGCGGAATACACGCCCTCTACCACCATCTGTACTTCCTTCATGGCTTCCTCGTAGGTCTTGCCCTGTCCGATGAGGATACCGGCACGACGGTTGCGGGAATGCATGCTGGCGCAGGTCACGATCAGATCTCCGATACCGGTCAGACCGCAGAAGGTCTCAAAATTACCACCCATGGCAGTACCAAGTCTTGCGATTTCGGTAATGCCTCTGGTGATCAGCGCAGCCTTCGTATTATCTCCGTAGCCCAGTCCGTCTGCGATACCGGCAGCCAGTGCCACTACATTTTTCAGTGCACCGCCCAGTTCAATGCCCAGTACATCCGGGCTGGTATAGACACGGAACACTTCGTTCATGAACAGATTCTGCACATATTCCGCGCAGCTTTTGCTCTTAGAACCCGCTACGATCGTTGTAGGAATCCCGCGGCTGACTTCCTCCGCGTGGGTAGGTCCGGACAGCACCGCTACCTGTGCCTGCGGAATCTCATCTTCGATGATCTGCGCCTGGGTCATCAGGGTATGCTCCTCGATTCCCTTGGAGACACTGACAATTTTCTGTCCCTGTGCCACCAGCGGGCTGATGCGATGTGCTGTGCTTCTGGTATAGGAGCTTGCCACTGCCATGACCAACAGGTCCTTGCCCTCGATGGCCTGTTTATCATCCGTCGTAAAGATCATATCCTCCGGAAGCTTTACTCCCGGCAGCATCTTGTGCTCATGCTTCTCCTGAAGCATCTGAATCTCTGCGGGAACCGCAGACCATACCGTCACCTCATGTCCGTTCTTATGTAATACCACTGACAGGCCGATGCCCCAGCTTCCACCACCCAAGATACATACTTTTGCCATAATTATTTGTCCTCCCCTGAGATTTCCGTCTGCGCTTCGGCTGATTTCTTATTCTTGAACAGATAAGTCTTCCTCTCGTTCCCGTGGATCAGACGCACAATGTTCTGTCTGTGCTTCCAGTAAGCCATAACCGTAAGAAATGCAGTGATGGCATACATTTCATACAGCTGTGACTGTGGCATGGCACCGAACAGTCCCATCTGTCCGCAGACTACCATCTGGATCATAAATCCGGCATATACAAGCAATGATCCCAGCGAAACATAATGTGTGGTCAGGAAAGTGCCGAAAAACAATACCACACCCATCACGATAAAATAAGGATGGAACGAAAGAATCAGACCTGCAGTGGCAGCGATTCCTTTTCCTCCCTTAAATCCCATGTAAAATGGGAAGTTATGTCCGATGACAGCTCCTGCACCGGTGTACAGGCACAGCAGATAAATATTCTCCGGATGTCCGGTACTGAATAAGGCTCTGGTGATGCACACGGCAATAATACACTTTAAGCAGTCTCCCGCCAGTACGATCAGTCCTGCCTTGGTTCCCAGCACTCTCAGGGCATTGGTGGTACCGGCATTGCCGCTTCCGTACTTACGGATATCGATTCCTTTTGCCTTCCCGTAAAAGTATGCGGTCTGAAACAGGCCGAACACATAACCGATGAGTAAACAGATAACACGTTCCATTATTGATCTTTTTCCTTTCGTTCTCTGATAATAAACCGGAGGGGGGTTCCCTTGAAGCCAAAGGTCTCCCGGATCTGATTCTCAATATATCTGGTATAGGAGAAATGCATCAGCTCCTTATCATTGACAAAGATTACAAAGGTAGGGGGCTTTACCGCTACCTGGGTAATGTAATACAATCTCAGTCTCTTACCCTTGTCGGAAGGTGGCTGCTGCATGGCCACGGCCTCTGCCATGATCTCATTCAGCACACCGGTAGCCACACGCATGGCGTGATTCTCACTGACGATATCGATGGTCTCGAACAGCTTGGGCAGTCTCTGTCCTGTTTTCGCAGAGACGAACAGAAGCTCTGCATAGGGCATGAAGGATAAGGTATTACGCACCTTTTCGGTAAATTTATAAATGGTCTTGTCATCCTTTTCGATAGCATCCCATTTGTTCACCACGATGATCGTAGCCTTTCCTCTCTCATGGGCGATTCCGGCGATCTTCGCATCCTGCTCCGTAACACCTTCCTCTGCATCGATCATCAGTACCACCACCTCGGCACGCTCTACGGCACTGACGGTACGGACGATCATATAACGCTCCAGTTCTTCCTTGATCTTGTTCTTCCGGCGAAGACCGGCAGTATCAATGAAGACATATTCTTTGCCGTTATAAGTGATCTCGGTATCCACCGCATCTCTGGTGGTACCCGCGATATCAGAAACGATCAGACGGTTCTCACCCAGCAGTTTGTTGATCAGGGAAGACTTGCCGACATTGGGCTTTCCGACGATGGCCACACGGGTGCGGTCATCCTCTTCTTCCTCTGCCTGTTCCTTATCAAAATATTCCGTTACGGCCTCCAGCATGTCACCGATTCCCAGACGATTCACCGCAGAGATCGGATGGGGATCGCCAATACCCAGATTGTAGAATTCGTAGACATCCGCCATATACTTCTGGAAGCTGTCCACCTTATTGACCACCAGTACCACGGGCTTGTGGGAACGGCGCAGCATGTCTGCCACCTTGGAATCCGCATCCACCAGTCCCTGCTTTACATCCACCAGGAAAATGATCACGTCTGCAGTCTCCATAGCGATCTCTGCCTGTTCCCGCATCTGGGACAGGATCACGTCCTTGCTGTCCGGCTCGATACCTCCTGTGTCGATCAGGGTAAATGTCATATCCAGCCAGTGGATATCCGCATAGATACGGTCTCTGGTAATACCGGGTGTATCTTTCACAATAGATATATTTTCGCCAGCCAGTGCATTGAACAGGGTGGACTTACCGACATTCGGGCGTCCCACCACCGCAACGATGGGCTTGGTTTTTCTCTTTGCCATAATTTCCTCCGTTTCTTATTTACCATCTTAAAATCTATTCAGATGTATCTTCTCCAAGCAGGGCATCCACAAGATCATATCCGCTTGATTTTACAATATTCACGGGCACTTGTAAAGCCCCCTCCACGTCTGCCAGCGTATAATCATCCAGGAACAGATCCGCTCCGCTTCTGAGTACATTCCGGGGAAGATACAATGCTTCTCCCAGATTTTTGTCCTTTAACTGCTTTACGATATCCTGTCCCGTCAGAAGTCCGGACACCGTGATCAGCTCTCCGAAAAATTCATTGATGACCTCATAGACATGTATCTGCAGGCCGGGGTATTCCGACATCATTTCTTCCGACATCTTCTTTAAATAAGGAAACGCCAGTCTTCCCGTAGCCAGAGAGATCTCTCTGGTGCCTTCCCAGGATGGCTTTTTTCCCGCTTCCTTTTCTGCGGTACGCCTCTTCAGTCCGTCGTGGAATTCATCCAATAGCAGGCGGATCATTCCAACACCGTTCTCCAACTGCAGATATCCGTCGTAACGTTCCTCTTCCGGCACCTCTCTGCCCGCCAGAATGTACCATTCATCACTGGCCTGGATAAAGTGTGTCCCATATTTTTCCATGCAGATCTTCTGGTATTTCTCGATCAGATCAATGATCTCACCGGCATCCTGCGCATTAAACGGCTCTAACGGATATAATCCCTCCCGGTACCTGGATAATCCTACCGGCACCACCGAGACACTTTCCACATTTGGCAGATATTCCATCAGCTTCCGGATGCTGTATTCCAGTTCCTTGCCATCGTTTACGCCCTTGCAGAGCACGATTTGTCCATTCATACGGATTCCGGCGGCATTGAGGATGTCCACCTTTTTCAGGGCATCCCCCGCAAAACGGTTGTTCAGCATTTTGCAGCGCAGTTCCGGATTCATGGTCTGGAAGGAGATATTGATCGGAGATAAATGGTATCTGCAGATCCGGTCAATATCATGATCCGACATATTGGTCAGCGTCACATAATTTCCCTGCAAAAAAGATAATCGGGAATCATCATCCTTAAAATAAAGAGTATCACGCATGCCCTTCGGCATCTGATCGATAAAGCAGAAAATGCATTTGTTATGGCAATGACGGTATTCGTCCATCAGACCGTTCTCAAATTCGATGCCCATATCCTCATCAAATTCCTTGTCGATCTCTAAGAGCCACTGCTCTCCGTCCGGCTTCTCTACCAGCATCTCAATATAAGTATCCTGTGTCAGAAACTGATAATCAAAAATGTCTTCGATCTCTGTATTATCTATGGCCAGTACTTTATCTCCGGGAGCGATCTCCAGTTCCTCCGCGATGCTTCCCGGCTTTACTGTTTTTACAATATGTTCTTTTTTCTTCATTCTAATTCACCTAACCATCTTTCTCCTATCCATTGTACAAGAAATTCCTTGACGTGTCACTAGCATAATGTTATAAATTAATTGTTATATTCAGAATAGTTCCGCAAAAATTAAGCATCGAAGATGCGCTTTTGCGAATGAAGCTCTGCATATTTTTACGAACAATAAAGCTCGTCCAGGAGGGACATCATGCCTAATTTACACGAACTGGAAAATGCCATGCCCGTGGCTCCTTTGAAGATCATCGCTCTGCCTTCCGCAGAAAAAATGGGACGCCGCATCAATGACTACATGGTAGAATTCCGTAAGAGTATCCATAATGACAAAGTGAAAAACGATCCTGCCTTTCACGGCTATATCGAGAGCAACTATCTCGTAGACGTGGATGTGCCCCGTTTCGGAAGCGGTGAAGCAAAAGCGCAGATCAGCGAGACCATCCGCGGTAAGGATCTGTTCATTCTCACCGATGTATGCAATCATAGTATTACTTACAACATGAACGGCTATACCAACCACATGTCTCCTGATGACCACTATCAGGATCTGAAGCGTGTCATCGCCGCCTGCAACGGCAAGGCCAGACGTATCAACGTCATCATGCCTTTCCTCTATGAAGGCAGACAGCATCGCCGCAGCGGCAGAGAATCCCTGGACTGTGCTTATGCACTGGAAGAGTTACGGGATATGGGAATTGATAACTTTATCACTTTTGATGCCCATGATCCCAGAGTACAGAACTCCACTCCGCTGAACGGATTTGATAATTTTACCACCCCTTACCAGTTCATCAAGTCCTTGTTAAATTCCGAAGATGATATGATTGTAGACAAAGATCACCTGTTAGTCATCAGCCCGGATGAAGGAGCTCTGGATCGTGCCATTTATTTTGCCAGCGTTCTGGGTGTCGATACCGGTATGTTCTACAAGAGACGTGACTATTCCACCATCGTCAACGGTAAGAACCCTATCGTGGCTCACGAATTCTTAGGTGACAATATTGAAGGTAAGGATATCATCATCATCGATGACATGATCTCCTCCGGTGGAAGTATGCTGGATACTGCAAAACAGTTAAAGGCCATGAAAGCCAGACGCGTATATATCTGCTGTACTTTCGGCTTGTTCACCGACGGTCTGAAGAATTTCGACGTTGCTTACGAGCATGGTGATTTCGATAAGGTCATTACTACGAATCTTACCTATCTACCGCCTGAGATCTACACCAGACCTTATTTCGTGGAAGCCGATATGAGCAAGTTCATTGCTTCCCTGATCGACTTTATGAACCATGACGCTTCTCTGTCCAATGTCATGGCTACCACCGAAAAGATCCACGGTATCGTAGAAGCCTACAACAATCGTACGGAAATGAGCGAATTTCATTTTTAATTTCCAACAGATCTGACAACGCATAAAAAAACACAGAAGCCGTTATGGTTTCTGCGTTTTTCAGTTATATTGCTTATTTCAGTATTTCTTATTTCGCCATTTCTAAACCTCTTTCGACACGGTCTCCTTCAGCTGCTCAGTGGCGGGTTCTTCCGGCTTATGGTATTCCGGGAAATCCAATATAATCTTAAACAGATCTCCATCCAGCTGAATCTGGAATTCTCCGTGCTGTGCCTTGGTCAGATTTTTCGCAATATACAGACCCAGACCACTTCCCTCGGTAGTACGGGAAGCATCTCCCCGGATAAATCTCTCTGACAGTTCCTCACCCTTGAGATTCATGGGCCGGTCGGAAATATTTTTCAGAGAAGCGATGACTCTTCCGTCCTTTACCTGCATCTCCAGATAGACTCTGGTTCCCTCCAGGGCATACTTGCAGATATTCTGAAACAGATTTTCAATGATTCTCCACATCCTGCGGCTGTCGGCATAGATCATGCCGGCCACATCATTTCCGTCAAAGATCACCTGCAGCTTTTTCTCTTCCATTCTGTCGGAGAATTCTCCCACTGCCTGATTCAGCAGTTCCGTCAGGTTCAACTGTTCCAGATTCAGCACAATGTTACCGGAGGAGATTTTCGAAGCCTCCACCAGATCATCCGTCAACTGTTTCAGTCTCTGGGATTTGCTGTCCAGCACCTCAATATAGCTCCTGGCCGGTTCTTCCGTGATCTTTAGGCGTTTCAGCAGATCCACATAATTGATAATGGAAGTCAGCGGTGTCTTAATATCATGGGAGACATTGGTGATCAGATCCGATTTCATCTGCTCATCCTTCATGCTGGTGCTTACCGCCTTGCGGATACCCTCTCCGATGTTATTGACTGCATCCGCCATCTCACGGTTGTCCCCATGAAGAGATTCCACATCCAGCTTATAATCCACTTCTCCATCACGGATCCTGCGGATTCCTTCCACGATATCGATCTGCTCCGCTTTTTGCTTGAACCTTAGTACCCCCACAATGCCGTCCAACACAATAGCCCCCAGTGCCGGAAGCACCCACAGAGCGCTTTTTCCCCGCAGCAGATAAGCTCCGAAAATTCCTGCCAGATTCACCAGTAGAAACAGATTATACGGGATCAGTGAGCTGATGGCGGAATTTCTGTGGGAAACCACAAAATGTACCGCCTTACCGAAGCTTGTGACGATCCAGTGCAGGAAACTGTCACTCCACATATTGTGGGATTTGATCCTGCGGATCAGGCTGTACCAGAAAACATTGATTCCCATGCTTACGCAGAAGCCATACAGCGCAAAGACACCGTAGGCTGTCAGCCGTGTGATCTCCCGCCCCTGGATCTCGGAATGGCTGAGATATACCTTATTGGCCACATTCATCAGATAATCGTATCCGATTCTTCCGCCATAAATAAATCCCACCAGCAAAAGCGCCATGAACTCGATCCAGACATGATCGATACCGTTCAGGTACAGAACCGGCTCATCCTCCTCATCGTAAGCCACGCCGGCCGTTACGGTAAGATAAATACCCACCAGCAGCCACAATACTGCCAGCAGGATCCCTCCGCCGATCAGATACCAGATATTCGGAACGATTCTCTGGAACACCACATTGGCATTGTAAAAGGAATCTCCCTCCACCGGATAATTGGTATCCACTGCGATCCAGATATGAGTCATATCCGGATGCACATAACCATACTCTTTCAGATACTGATAGATCTGGCCCTCAGTCATTCCTGTGTTGCCGGTAAATTCCAGACTGTCCGGATAATAGATCAGATACCGTCTGTACTCCGAAAAATAATCCGTAATATCATTATCGGAACTGTTCTCAAACTCCGATACATTCGTATAGGTTCTGCTAACTCCATCTGTTGTCATCATACGGACCACATATTTCAGATTGCCCGCATCTTCTTTATACAGATCATTACAGTTCTGATACTGCTCATAGTTGGCTGACAACGTCTGGATCGTCATCTCCAGATTGCTCTGCAGCGCAATATATTCGATCCAGTTGTCCGCACAGGCTGTCAGCTGCTTCTCTCCGTCTACGGTGGCATAACGGTTCACCAGCATCGGGAAATATACCGTCAGCGTACCATCGTCTTCTCTGGATACCCGGATATCCTGTACACTCTCTTTCACAATGTATGTGAAAGCCAGGTCTTCCAGCCGATCGGTTCTCTGGCTCTCCGGAATTGCCTCGATTGCCTGTGCGACTACTTCCTTCTGCTCCTCCGTCTGCTCTCCGCCTGCCACGAACACCAGCTGTCCGTCCGCATCCACGCGGAAGTTCGACTCCAGGTCTATCGGTCCGAAATAATTCACGAAGTCCGACATACTCATAATACGATCTGTATATTCCGCACCGTATTTTCCCCATTTGATCAGATCTTCCAGCTCATAAACTGCTGTTACAGGGCAATCTGCACCGCCGGTTTTCCCTGAAGCAAATTCCGTGATATCAACATGCTTATGCGGATCAAAGCTTCCATTGGTTTCCATCTGTCCTTTGATCACCATAAGCTGGATAATATCCGATACCGAGCTCTGGAACAGATCATGGAAAATCACGGAATCTTCAAATTGCGTTTCCGCATCCAGAGGGGATAATTCATATACTTTTGTGCCATCCGCTGTGTCTACCGCCAGATAGGAATTGAACAAAACCGCCGCGATTGCCACCAGCAAAAGCAAAGCCGCCGTCTGCTGCACCAGTCCCAGCATCAGCCGTTTCAATGTAGGTCGTCTCATGCCTGCTCCTTGTCGATCTTATAGCCTACTCCCCATACCACTTTCAGATACCGGGGTTCCTTGGGATTGATCTCGATTTTTTCACGGATATGCCGGATGTGTACCGCCACGGTATTGTCCGCTCCGATGGCATCCTCATTCCAGATGCTTTCATAGATCTGATTGATGGAAAATACCCTGCCCTGGTTCTTCATCAAAAGTAATAAAATATTATATTCGATAGGTGTCATTTTTACCGGTTCATCGTCCACTGTCACCTGTTTGATATCATCATTGAGGATCAGTCCACCCACCTGATAGATTGCTTTGTTCTCACCGGTCAGGCTCCCCAGGGAGGTATATCTGCGCAAGTTGGATTTGACTCTCGCCACTAGTTCCAACGGATTAAAAGGCTTGCAGATATAATCATCCGCACCGATATTCAGCCCCAGGATCTTGTCCGTGTCTTCCGATTTGGCCGACAGGATAATAATGGGAATGCTGCTGTATTCCCGGATCTTCAATGTAGCCCGTATGCCATCCAGCCGGGGCATCATGATATCCATGATCAACAGATGGATATCCTCCTTGTCCAGGATCTGAATTGCCTGTTCCCCATCATACGCTTTATATATTTTATAGCCATCCTGACTCAGATAGATCTCGATGGCATCCACGATCTCTCTGTCATCATCACATACAAGAATATTTGCCATACTTCCCTCATTTCTCCGTTACTTCCCGGTTCCCCATCATTTTCGTTATTTCTATTTAAACATAATATTTTTAAATATTTTCGTGTTTTTTCTTAAATTTTCTTAATTCCCGTCAGGCACTCAGGAACTCAGGACTCCTTCAGCATTAAAAATGCCGCCAGATTTCCCCTCTGTCCGTGACTTGCCCGGTGGGAAAACAGATACTCCGGATTGTGGCAGGTACAGACGTTCGTTACCGCCATATGTTCCGGCGGGATCCCCACCCTTAACAGAATGCTCTGATTGGCTTTCCACAGATCAAGCTGATATTTACCCGGTGCTTTGCCCGGCTGCAGCACATCCTCCGGAAAGCCTTCCCGAAACTGTTCCGCCACTTCTTCACTCACTTCATAACAATCCACACAGATGGACGGTCCGATGGCCGCCACCAGCTCCTCCGGGCGGCTGTTAAAATGTTCCTGCATATATCGTACCATACAAGCTCCCATTCCCGCTACCGTTCCTCTCCAGCCGGAATGCGCCAGTCCGATGGCCCTGTGTACCGGATCCACGAAATACAGAGGAACACAGTCTGCATAAAAAGTTACCAGTGCGATTCCGGGGATATCCGTAGCCAGACCGTCTATATCGTCATAGACCGATGGTCTGGTGATCCCATTTCCGGCATCTGCTTTCGTCACCAGATGAATATTCGTGGTATGGGTCTGTTTCGATGCCACCATATGTTCCGGGTCTGTTCCCAGTACTTCGCCAATCCGTCTGTAATTCTCTCTGACACATTCCAGGTCATCTCCTCTGGAAAAACTCAGGTTCATAGTGGAATAGATTCCGTTGCTGACACCACCGGTCCTTGTGGTAAACAGATGTTCCACCACACCGGTTTCTTCCAGCTTCGGGAATACCAGATACTCCAGTTCCCCTTTTTGTCTCTGCTGTATACTGTCTGTGTCTCTGCTGTCTGTTCTGCTCAATGGATACATGTTTCTAACTCCTTGCACTATAATGATGCGGAAAAGCATTTGGAATCCAGTGAAGTGTCTCCCCCTGGATTGCCACCACATCATAACGCACCCAGGTATCCTCCCCATAATGATGCAGATAACGGTAATAATCCGCAACTCTGCAAATGGTTCTCTGTTTCGCCGTTGTCACGGCCTCCGCCGCATTTCCCTTTTCATCACCGGAACGGTATTTCACTTCCACAAACACAAGATATTTTCCGTCTCTGCCGATAATGTCGATCTCACCGTTCCTGCCTCTGCGGAAATTCCGTTCCAGGATACGCATTCCCTGTTTCTCCAGATAGTCCGCAGCCATCTGCTCATATACATTCCCCGTCTGTCTGGTATTCAACCCTTATGTTTTCCCCCGTTTGCCACACTTTCCTTTACCATGCGGTGATCCACAGCATCCACAAATACCAGAATCTCCGCCACCACTTCATACAACTCCGGCGGGATCATCTCGCCGATGTCCAGCCGGGACAGTGTATCCGCCAGCTTGTCATCCCGATGGATCGGCACACTGCTCTCCTGGGCCTTCTCTATGATCTTCTCCGCCAGAATTCCCTTGCCGCTGGCTATGACTCTGGGTGCCTCATCCGAGGGATCGTATTCCAGTGCTACGGCCTGTTTTACTTTCTTTTTCTCGTCATTCATTCTGTTGTCCTCTATGCTCTTCTAACATATACGTTTTCTCCGTGCTGCGCACTCTCGAAATCGTAACAATCATTCGTATTCCGGACTATCGTCCTGCATACTCATGTTTGTCCGCTCCTCTCATAGGAAACATCCGCTGCCTGCTAGCAGTCACGTCTGTTCTTCATTGACCTTACAAAACATATACGTTTTCTCCGTGCTGCGCACTCTCGAAATCGTAACAATCATTCGTATTCCGGACTATCGTCCTGCATACTCATGTTTGTCCGCTCCTCTCATAGGAAACATCCGCTGCCTGCTAGCAGTCACGTCTGTTTCCTATGGATGAGCTATGTTCTCACATCAAAGGCATATTGTGCTACCGGAACACTTCCTTCTGTCTTAAGAAGCGGTGCCATGGCCTGCGCCGTCTGCTGTAATTCGGTACGCAGTGTTGTCTCACATTTACAATCATAGCCTCTTTTTTGCAGCCGCTCTGTCAGCACATCCATATTAGCCTCCAGGTAATCCAGGATTGCATCATTCTGTACATAAAATTTGGTGCTGACTTTGGTATCTTTCAGAGTCACATACACATCAAGCGGTCCCAGATGTTCCATATCCAGATGCAGCAGTGCGCTGACCTGTCCGTCTTTTCTGGCAAGATTTTTCTTGTTGGTATATACGAACAGTTCTCCCGTCTTGTGCTCTCCCTGCCGTAGATGCAGCGGCAGCTGGATATAGGCATAGGTCTGGTTGATCTGTTGCAGGAAATCCACGTTCTGGCTTAAATTCGTCACGTTCTGATAAGCACTTGAACCACGCTGTCCGTTTTCTTCCAAAAGATTACTCAACCCCTTCAACTGTTTTCCCAGCTTCTGGTAAAGTTCCTCCACCTTCTCCGGAGATTCCACATCCTCTGGTTTTATGCTCCACCGATCCGCCAGGAGTTTTGCTGGAAGCTCTGCCACTTTGGAATTATGGAGAATACTGCGCAGCAAGGGAATATCTTTCGTCTCCAGCCCCTGCTTTAACAGTTTCTGCAGATTCTGCAGCTGTGGTGCCTCCTGTGTTTTTTCTGCACCGGGATTTTCTTTTATCGTCTGACCGTTGCCCGGTGCCGTCTCCGTCGGTTCCTCTATGATGGTCTTCTGCCCCGGCACAGCTTCCGGTGCTGTTGCCGAAGGCTGTACTGGCATCTGTTCTGCCTCTTCCGGGGTCACTGTCACATCCACGCCAGGCTCCGGCAGAGGTCCCTCGGTCTGTTGTTGTCCTGTTACCGTCTCTCCGGCCGCATCTTCGAAAGCCAACAGTTCCAGAACCTCACTGTAGATTGTGGCGGCCTGCTCTATGTCTCCGCTCTCTACCAGCCCCTGCAGCATATTTGTCAGACTTTCTCCGGTCTCTGCGATTCCTGCTGTCAGCTGATGTGTCAGATTGCGATAGGATGCCATCTGTGTGATATTTTCCTCCGTCACCGGAAGTTCCACTCTGTGAAGATTCACGAGATCCAGAATCTCGGCATCCGGGAACGCATTACTTTCATGCCAGATCTGCTGCAACGTATTCTTATCAATAGGAAGCCCCGCATCCATCAGTTGTTTTGTCATGGCTACCGTATTCTCGTTCACCGGCAGCGATGCCATATCCAACGCTTTCAGTACGGTTCCTTCTGTTGCCATATTGGTAAAAAGAGGACTCAGATTCAGTGTCTGCCCGTTATTTTTTACCTGAAAGGTAATGTTCTGCCCCAGTTCCAGACGGATATCCGCATCCACTTTTGCATCCACCAGGACATCCTGCAGCAGACGGATCTGCGCATTATTGCCCTCCCTGGAGACCACCTCTCCTCTGAGGGTCTGCCCGGGAACCAGTGCACGGATCTGCCGGTTTACCTGTTCGGTATTCGCATTATTTGGAGTCTGTACTCTGCTGTTATCCGCTATTTTATCCTGTGAGAACCATCCTGTCAGCTTCATATTTTCTCTCCCGGCACGCTAAAATGCCTTAAAATCCGAAATTTTTGATAAAGCTGTGTCTGTGGATCGGAGTCGGTCCATACTCCTTCAGTGCCGCAATATGTGCCGCACTGCCGTACCCTTTGTTGGATGCAAAATCATACTCCGGAAACACATCGGCATACTGCTCCATCAGACGGTCCCTGGTCACCTTGGCCACAATACTGGCCGCACCGATAGAAATGCTCTTGGCATCGCCCTTGATGATCGGCACCTGTCGGATCTCCACTCCGGGAATCGTCACAGCATCGTTCAACAACAGATCCGGTGCCGGATCCAGTTTGCCGACAGCCTCCCGCATGGCCTCATAGGTTGCCTGTAAAATATTGATCTCATCGATCCGCTCCGGAGAAGCATAGCCCACTGCCCAGGCCACCGCTTCCTTCGTGATCACATCGTACAGCTCTTCTCTCTTTTTTTCGGATAACTGCTTGGAATCATTAATGTATAAAATATCACAATCCTTCGGCAGAATGACAGCACCTGCCACTACCGGTCCCGCCAGAGGACCTCTTCCCACTTCGTCAATTCCGCAGATATAGGTATATTGTGCGTATTCTTTCTCGTATTTTTTCAGATTCTCGATCCGCTGACGTTCCTTTTCCAGAGCATCTATCTTTTTCTGTGCGCCAGACACCAGCTTCTGCACACCGCTTCTGGGATCATTCTCATATTCTGCTATAAATTCAGGCAGCTTTTCCATTGAAGCTGCCTGTAATATTTCCTTGATCTTTGCTGCACTTTCCATTTGTTTATCCCCATTTATGGTTATTGATGTTGTAATATACCGAAATCAGAAACCGGCCAGATCCGGAGCCAGGCTTTTCCGATGATATTTTCTCTTTTTATGTTACCCACCATATCCGTACGACTGTCGCTGGAATTGTTGCGGTTGTCTCCCATGACAAAATATTCATCATCCCCCAGTTCAATGGGTTCCGCAGCCCGGCCGATGGTCTCCGGTTTTATGACTTCCATGCCGTAGTTCTCTTCCAGCTTTTCCCCGTTGATGTAGATACTGCCATCATCCATGATCTGTACCGTCTCTCCCGGCAGTCCGATGATACGCTTGATATAATAGGTGTTGTCCTGGAATTGAAACGGGAAGACAATGATGTCAAAGCGTTCCGGATCATGAAAACGATAGCTTAACTTATCCACGATCAGATTATCCCCGTTGTGCAGGGTATTCTCCATGGAGGCTCCCTCCACTTCCGTACGCTGTCCTACAAAGGTGATCACCAGCCATACCGCTCCCAGTACACAGAGCAGGTAGATCGCTGTGTTTAATAATTCTCTCATGATTCTGTTCATCTGTCTATATCCTCTCCAGTGTTATTCGTCCCAGCTTGCCGCTCCGGAAATCATCGATCAGGATGCCGGCGGCTTTCCCCAGATCCAGTTGTTCTCCCTTTGCATAGCATTTGCGGCTCTCTGCCACTGCTTCCAGTATCTCTATGGGCTTGCCCGCAGGATCTGCCTCGTAGCGTTCCTGCAAAGCCTTCGGATAAAGCTCTTTGATGGCTCCGATCAGATCACAGGCCAGTTCATCTGGAATTAGGATCTCATCGTTCATGGATCCGATAAATGCCAGACGCATTCCTACCTGCTGGTCCTCGAATTTGGGCCACAGGATACCGGGGGTATCCAGAAGTTCCAGTCCTTTATTCAGACGGATCCACTGTTTTCCCTTGGTCACACCGGGTTTATTTCCCGTCTTGGCGCAGGCTTTTCCCGCGAAGGAATTGATAAAAGTGGATTTCCCCACATTTGGGATTCCCACTACCATAGCACGTACCGGTCGATTTACGATGCCTCGCTTTCTGTCACGTTCAATCTTCTCCTTGCAGACTTCCTGTACCAGCCCCTGGATCGACTTGATTCCCATACCGGTACGGGAATTGATTTCCAGTACACCCATTCCCTGATTTGAAAAATACTCGACCCATTTCTTATTCCACACCGGATCTGCCAGATCTGATTTATTCAACAAAATGATACGGGATTTACCTTTTCCCAGTTCATCGATATCCGGATTCCTGCTGCTGATGGGGATTCTGGCATCTACAAGTTCAATCACCAGATCGATCAGCTTGATATTTTCCTGCATCATACGCCTTGCTTTGGTCATATGACCGGGATACCACTGATAATTCATTTTTCTATTCTCCTACCATACTTTCTATTTGATAAAGCCGATGCCATCCGTCCCGGATTTTAAGTGGAACCAGGCTTTGCCGATCATATCGCCCTCCTCCACCGGTCCGATATTGGCGGATCTGCTGTCTTCGCTGTTATTCGGGTTGTCCCCGATGCAGAAATACTCCTTGTTCCCAAGGATAATCTCGTTTTCCGCTATACCCGCATCCAGGATCCGTTCCGTCACCCATTTGCTTTCCTGCCCGTTGACATACAGAGTTCCGTCCGCGATCCTTACCTTGTCTCCCGGCCCTGCCACAACACGCTTGACATAATAATGGGAATTTTCATTGCCATTCGGCAGAAATGCTACTACGTCTCCCGCCTTCGGAGAAGATAAAACATACAGAAAACGGTCAATAAATATCTGCTGTCCATTCTCCAGTGTCGGTTCCATGGACATGCCCACAACTCTGGTGGACTTTCCCAGAAAGATAACCACCACTGCAGCCAGAAAGACTGACAGTGCAATGCCGAAGATCCAGCTGAAAATTTCCCTGAGCAGTTCCTGACTGATCTTTTTCTTTTTTTTATAAAAACTTAGTCCCTTATTTCTCAATGTTCTGTCCTATCTCGCATAGTGTTTACAAGTCTCAGTGTACCATATCCGTATTCCTTTTTCAAATAAATATAAAAGGCAGCTGTCAGAAACAGCTGCCCCTTTCCGGTCAATGTAATTATTTAACTAATTCCTTAACCTTTGCCTTCTTACCAACACGATCTCTTAAGTAATTCAGCTTAGCACGTCTTACTTTACCTTTTCTTACAACTTCGATCTTCTCTACGTTGGGAGAATGTAAAGGCCAAGTCTTCTCTACGCCGATACCGTTGGAAGTCTTTCTAACAGTGAAAGTCTCTCTGTTGCTGCCGCCCTGTCTCTTCAGTACAACGCCTTCGAATACCTGGATTCTCTCACGGTTACCCTCTTTGATCTTGCCGTATACCTTAACGGTATCGCCGACTTCAAACTGATCAACGGTTGCTTTTAACTGTTCTGCTTCGATCTCTTTGATAATGTTACTCATAATGAGCCTCCTTCATAAAATGGATGTTCTTAATACCCTTATTGGTAACAGAGGACCATCTCGTTTTCACAACATTCAGATTTTACCATAAAGCCATATAAAAAGCAAGCTTTTTTTAATTATACAGCCACCAGATCGCGGGATCCGACAGATTCAGCCCCAACCGTTCCTGCAGTTGTATGGACGCTTCATTTCCATTCACAATATGGGCGTAGGGGATCATCCCCTGTTCTCTCTGTTTGTTGATCAGATAACCTTCCAGGGATGCTGCAAGTCCTTGTCTGCGGTATGCATCCTCCACATACAGCATTCCCATGCTGCCGTCATTGTGGCATCCTATAAAACCACAGAGTTTTCCCTCGATATAGATGCCGAAGACATCTCCTGCTGCAATCCTCTCCCGGACATAAATCTCGTCTCCCAGGTGATAATGCTCCGCCACATAAGGAACCTCTTCCACTGTCAGCTGCCGGATGTCCTTGTGCCTCACCGGAAGTGGTTCTCCTCTGGTATAGCACGCCTGGGAACATAGCATACTGCCATGATACCCTAAAATTTCACTGACACGTTCATTCCACCGGTCTGTCACGGTCACGATACTATGCCCCGACACGGCTTTCGGAATGAGCGGCAGCATTTTCTCCAAATGCTCCTCATCCTCCGCATTCAGCATGGCATTGCCGATCTCCGGCAGATAGATCAGTACATTTTTCCCCTCCGCATAGAGAACTTCTCCCAATCCTCTGGACAGTGTCTCCATCATATGAATAAAAATACGTTTCTTCGCGGAAAGTTTTTTTATGACTTTCTGTTTTTCCTGATATTTTGCATAGAGATCCGGGCGGCGTTCTTCCGTCCGTCTCTCGGACTGTTCCAGCCGCCAGGCATTGATCTTTTTATGATTGCCCGACAGAAGTACCTCCGGTACTTTCTTTCCGTGCCATTCCTCCGGGCGGGAATACTGGGGATATTCCAGCAGATCGTTATGGAAGCTCTCTGTCTCGGCAGATTCGTCGTTATTGAGTACCCCTGGCACCAGTCTGGCCACCGCATCCACCACGACCATGGCTGCCAGTTCCCCACCGGTGAGGACATAATCGCCGATAGAAATATAATCCGTCACGACCTCTTCCAGAACTCTCTCATCAATTCCCTCATAATGTCCGCAGAGCAATACCAGTTCCTCTTCCCCGGACAGTTCTCTTGCTTTTTTCTGGGTAAAAGGGGCTCCCTGTGGTGTCAGATAGACGCAGCGTACCTTTCTGTCTCCTGCCACCACCCGGTAAGCATCATATACCGGCTGTGCCTGCATCAGCATTCCGGCCCCGCCGCCATAGGTGTAATCATCCACTTTTCCGTGCTTATCCTGTGTGTAATCCCGGATATTCACCGCATCTATGGAAATCAGATCCTTCTCCGCTGCCCGGCCTAAAATACTGGTTGCCAGCCCCTGCTGCACCATTTCGGGGAACAGGGTCAGAATATGAAACTTCATCATAAGTCAAGCAGTCCTTCCAGTACATGTACCTGCATTGTGCCATTTTCCACGTCCACATTCAGGATACACTGTTTGATAGCGGGCAGAAGCAGGCTCTTACCGTCTGCCATTTCCACCTCGTAGACATCATTGGCACCGGTCTCGATCACATCTTTTACCGTGCCCAGTTCCTTACCGTCTTCATCCTGCACTTTCAGTCCGATCAGATCGGCGATGAAATACTCGTCCCTTTGCAGACGCACTGCATTTTTGCGGGTCACGTACAGGCTCTTCTGACGATATTTTTCTATATCATTAATGTTGTCCAGCCCTTTAAATTTCAAAATCACAAACTGCTTAAAGAACTTGACACCCTCAATTTCCAGATTCATTTTTTCCTTGCCGGTATCCAGAACGACTTCCTTTAATCTGCGGAATCTTCTGGGATCATCCGTGGTAGGATATACCTTTACTTCTCCTCTCACCCCGTGGGTGGAAGTGATAATGCCGACCTGCAACAGATCTTCCATATAGTTTTACTCCATTCCGGCTTTAGCCAAAAAACGGAGAAACACACGCCTGTATGTTTCTCCGCTCAACGTCAGGGATCTCTCAATTCGAAATTAAACGATCTCAACGTCCACTCTTGTGTTGTCTTTGGATGATGCTGCTTTCACAACGGAGCGGATTGCTTTTGCAATACGTCCCTGCTTACCGATCACCTTACCCATATCGGACGCAGCTACATGAAGTTCAAGGACGATATTTTTTCCTTCTGTCTTCTCAGTTACAACTACTTCATCCGGATTATCAACGAGTGCCTTTGCAACTACTTCTACTAGTTCCTTCATAATCCACCTCCGATGAATAGATATTTAGAACTTATTTCTCGATTCCTGCAACCTTGAAAAGCTTAGCAACCTGCTCGGTAGGCTGAGCACCGTTCTGTAACCACTTCTTAGCCAGCTCTTCATTGATCTTGAAAGTGGAAGGATCGGTGGAAGGATCGTAGGTACCGATCTCCTCGATGAATCTACCGTCTCTGGGGGAACGGGAATCTGCTACGATAATTCTGTAAAAAGGAGCCTTCTTCTGTCCCATTCTTCTTAATCTGATCTTTACTGCCATTTCTTTTTCCTCCATTAATTAAAAATAAAATAATTTATATGATAAGAACTGATTGTTCATATCGGACTTAAGTTAAGTAAACAGTGCTAGAAAAATCTGCCGCCAATACCGGGAAATTTTCCGCCGCCGAACATACCACCCATGCCGCCGCGGCCCTTTTTGCCGCCGCCAAACTGCTTCATCATCTTCTGTGTCTGCTCGAACTGTTTGATAAAACGGTTCACCGTTGCAATATCCACACCGGCACCTTTTGCAATACGGTGTTTTCTCTGAGGGGTCAGGATCTTGGGATTCCTGCGTTCCTCTTTTGTCATGGATAATACGATGGCTTCCGTACGCTTCATCTGCGTCTCATCAATGGCACCTTCCAGATCCGATGCCTTGATACCCATTCCGGGAAGCATCCCTAAGATGCTGGACAGACCGCCCATATTACGCATCTGCTTCATGCTCTCCAGGTAATCCTCAAAATCGAACTTACCTTTCTTCATGCGGCCGGCCATATCACGGCTCTTCTCCTCATCGATATCGATGCTGGCCTGTGCCTTGTCAATGAGGGATAACACATCACCCATACCAAGGATACGGCTTGCCATACGATCGGGATAGAACTGCTCTAAATCGGACAATTTCTCTCCCATACTTACAAAAAGGATCGGCTTTCCGGTGACTGCTTTGATGGAAAGTGCTGCACCGCCTCTGGTATCGCCGTCCATCTTGGACAGGATCACACCGTCGACGCCTACCTTTTCATCAAATTCTTTTGCCACATTTACGGCATCCTGACCGGTCATGGCATCGACTACCAAAAGTGTCTGATGCACGGTCACGGTCTCCTTGATCTCCTGTAATTCCGCCATCATGTCTTCATCCACATGAAGTCGTCCGGCAGTATCGAGGATCACTACATTATGACCGTTTTTCTCCGCATACGCAATGGCTTCCTTCGCAATCTCGGCAGGTTTATGATCCGTTCCCATGGAGAACACATCAACTTCCTGCTTCTTACCGTTGATCTGTAACTGTTCAATGGCTGCGGGACGGTAAATATCGCAGGCTACCAGCAAGGGCTTCTTGCCCTTGAGCTTCAGCTTACCGGCGATCTTGGCCGTTGCGGTGGTCTTACCTGCACCCTGAAGACCTGCCATCATGATAACGGTAATGGCTTTGCCGGGCTGCATGGCAATCTCTGTGGTCTCACTGCCCATGAGATTTACCATCTCTTCATTTACGATCTTGATCACCATCTGTCCGGGATTCAGACCGTTCATGACGTCCTGGCCAATGGCACGTTCCTCCACTGCCTTCACGAACTGCTTGACTACCTTGAAGTTAACATCTGCCTCCAGGAGCGCCATCTTGACTTCCTTCAGTGCGGACTTAACATCCTCTTCCGTCAGGCGGCCCTTGCTTCTTAAGTTTTTAAAAACATTCTGGAGTTTGTCTGTTAAACTTTCAAATGCCATTTGCTGCTCCTTACCATTCCTTTAAAAGGGATCTGGATAATTCCCGGATGCGTTCCATCCGTTCTCCGGGATCCGTATCATTCTCTGCCGTCAGCTGTTCGATCTCACCGATCTTCTCCTTGGCCGCCATGAAACGTTCCACCAGATGAAGCTTGCTCTCGTAATCCTGCAGGATCCGGTCACAGCGCTTGATCAGATCATGGACGCCCTGTCTGCTGATGCCCTGTTCTCCCGCGATCTCACTGAGAGACATATCATTATATACTGCATCCTCATACACTCTCTGCTGATGCTCGGTGAGAAGTTCACCGTAGAAATCATATAACAGATTCTGTTCCAAAATCCTGTCCATCTTATCCAGTGCCTTTCTATAGGTCATGCGATATGCACCTTGGCTATCATACTATAGAAAAGTATAGGTGTCAAGTATTTTTTCTTTACACCTTTTTATGTAAATTGAGAGTTAGTAAAGAAATGCTATCAAATCCCCGTAGCCCTTGGCA
>NZ_QUEC01000059.1:0-6317 GCF_003478095.1 Clostridium sp. AF34-10BH | reverse complement strand
GAGAAAGGAGAATAATCCATTACCCTCAAAAGAGGATAATTGGATTATACGTAAGCTATGAATTATACACTGAAAGATTTAAAGAGTTATTCAGCTACGGCTGAAAATCCTGATGCAGTATCAGGCCAGGGTGGAAAAGAAAACCATGGGAGGAAGGGATGTCCCTGTATAGAACCATTAGAAGCTGGATCAACAAAAGTTCTGCTTCACAAATATGGATCTGGAACAATACGGAAAATATGGTGCACAATACCGCCAAATCATCCGGAACATCTGAGAAATCTTATTTTAAGGATGTACTGGGATGGTCAGAAAAATCCAAGTGTAGAAGTACCGATTGGAGATTTCTTTGGTATTGCGCATGGAAGGCAAAGGAATATGGTAACCCCTTATGTGGGAATGCAGGATGCAAAAGGATTTAACTGTTTTATTCCCATGCCATTCAAGAAAGAGGTACAGATCAGTATTGAAAATGATTCGGATGTAGATGTAGATATGTTTTTTTACCAGATTGATTTCACCCTTGGTGACAGACATGATGAAAATACTGGATTTTTTCATGCACAGTTCAGACGGGAAAACCCCTGTGAGATCAAGAAAGACTATACTATTCTAGATGGGGTAAAAGGACGTGGAGTCTATATTGGCACAGTTCTTGGAATTCGCAATTTATACTATGACCATCTACAGGAATGGTGGGGAGAAGGAGAAATAAAGTATTATCTGGATGATGATACAAAGTTTCCCACCATTTGTGGAACCGGACTGGAAGACTATATCGGTGGTGGCTGGGGAACAAATGAAATCGGCACACCTTATCAGGGAGCTCCTCTGCTGGATGATGAGCAAGGATTTTATTCATTATACCGATTCCACCACTTTGATCCCATTTATTTCCAGGACAGCATCAGGGTTACAGTCCAACAACTTGGATCCGGGGAGAGAAAATGGGCAGAAGCTTTTTATGGAGATAATGGTGGTTATTATAAAGCTGTGGGATGTGCAGAGGATTCTCACCTGTGTCTGTTCGAACGAAGTGACGATTATTGCAGCGTAGCTTACTGGTATCAGGAACTTCCGACAAATCCTTTTCCGGAATTGCCAGACAGGAAAAAGAGAATGGAAGGTATTTGAAAATGACGCTCATTAAGAAAGGGATGATGTGAAATACCGTAGTTGCTTTAAAAAATCAAGAAAGAACAGTTAACTCAAAAATAATTATGGGAGGAAATATGAAGAAAAGAATTTTATCAATTTTACTTGTAGCAGCATTAGCAGCCGGAACTTTGTTTGGATGTGGCAGCGTAAAAGA
Organism: Clostridium sp. AF34-10BH; assembly: GCF_003478095.1. Taxonomy (NCBI): domain Bacteria; kingdom Bacillati; phylum Bacillota; class Clostridia; order Eubacteriales; family Clostridiaceae; genus Clostridium; species Clostridium sp. AF34-10BH. The sequence continues at coordinate 5,005 of NZ_QUEC01000059.1, read as the reverse complement.
AGAGACAAATGAGACAACAAAAACCATAGAAGAAGGAGCGGCAGATGCAAAAACAGCTTCGAATGCAGATTCGATAACCAATACAGAACCGGTTGAGATCACGATTGCTTATCCGAGTGATGATGGTGCAGAGGAAAAACTGAATATTCTTATTGAAGAATTTAATAAAAGCTACCCTAACATCAAGGTAAATTATGTACTGATTCCTTTCAGTTCATGGCCTGATTACATTACCAAATTGAAAACAATGGTTGCTGGTGGAACTGGACCGGATGTTGCCCGCCTGGCCGTAGAGGGTATCCAGTCCTTTGTGGCGGATGGAATGGCACTTCCTTTTGATGATTTTATTGCAGAAAATGCAGATTTAATGGAAGAGCTTGGTGTAAATGATATTCATCCCAATATTAATGCACCGTTCCAGATTGATGGAAAAACATATGGATTTGCCTGGGATTGGAATAATATTGTCATGTTCCTGAATAAGGATGTCTTTGCAGAAAAAAATATCGAGCTTCCTAGTGCTGACTGGGATAAAGATAAGTTTCTTGAAATTGCTCAGGCATTAACTTATGAGAAGGATGGAGAGAAAGTATATGGCACCGTTGCGCCGACAGATTATTTCACAGTAACGGCATGGCTTTACAATAACAATGCCAGTGTTCTGAATGAGGACATGACAAAATGTACCTTAAATTCACCGGAGGCAATTGAAACGATCCAATTTTTGTATGATCTTGTTTATAAATACGGGGTTGCGCCTTCTCCCTCAGCGGGACTGGATACTTCAAATCTGTTTATGAATGGTCAGATTGCTATGCTTGGTAACGGAAGATGGTCTATTGCTTCCCTGGCTAATAATAATTTTGAGGATTACGATATTCAGGCATTACCTGCGCTGTCAACACGGCAGAGTTCCTTCGGTTCAGGATCATTTCCTGTTCTGAGTAGCACCAAACATCCATATGAGGCAATGTTATTCTCTTCATGGTTATCTGCAAGCAGCTTTTCTCAGGAAACTTTCCTGAAGACAGACTCTGTGCCTTCAAGAATTTCTGTAATGGAAAAGATTCTTCCTACTATGCTTCCTGAAAATGGAATGCTTTGGAGAGAAAGTGCTGATGTTGCCAAGAGTATCCAGGCACCGAAGCAGCTGACAGATGTAACGGCCGTATTTGATAAGTACATGTCACTGATCTTTGCAAATGAGATTTCTGTTGAAGACGGTATGAATAAGGCAACAGAAGAAATTGATGCAATTCTGGCAGAATAAAATTTGAAAAGAAATAAATAAATGATAAAGATAATTCCCAATGCATCTTTAGCATTGGGAATTATCTTTTACAAGGAAAGGAAAGATATGGCTGGAAATAAGATCAGATCCATGCATATATTAAAAAAAGAAACTTTTGTTGCTTATCTTTTTGTCGCTCCGGCATTGATTCTGTTTCTTCTGTTTGTGGGATATCCGCTGGTTGCTTCTTTTTATCTGATGTTTTGTGATTATAACCTTATTACCAGTCCGCAGTTTGTCGGACTGAAGAATATTCTGAAATTCCTGGGAGATAAGGAAGTACCGCTTGTTATGATGAGCAGCCTGAAGCTTTTATTGGTTCTGGTTCCTGCTCATGTAATACTGGGGCTTGCACTGGCATGTCTGGTTCACAGGACAGGAAAGAAAATGTCGACGGCATACCGAATTATCCTATATATTCCAACGATCATGACGACTGTTTCTGTGGCTACTGCATGGTCCTATCTGTATGATACAGACTTTGGCGTGATTAATTACTTTCTGGAGAAACTGGGTATCGATAAAATACCATGGTTAAATTCATCAGTGTGGGCATTCTGGGCGATTGTCATATTCAGTATTTGGAAGTTTGTGGGGACGCCATTCTTATATTACTATATTGGATTGCAGAATATTCCTACATCACTTTATGAAGCTGCAGAGATTGATGGTGCAAACAGAAGACAGAAATTCCGGTATGTAACATTACCCATGCTTACGCCTACTATATTTATGGTAGTTGTATTATCGATGATTAGTTATATACAGTGCTTTGATGAGCCATATGTACTGACGCAGGGAGGTCCCGGTATTTCTACAACAACAGTAAGTCTTTATATTTACCGGAATTTTCAGGCTCAGAATATCAGCTATGCAAGTATTCTGTCGGTATTCCTGTTTGTGATAATTATGATTGTTACCATTATACAGTTCAAGATTTCTGATAAATGGGTAAATTATGATACAGAGTAGGAGAAATAGGACTGATGAAAAAATATAACTTGAAAAAGACAAATATTGTAAGTAATCTGCTTTGCCTGGTGATCTGTGTGATTGCTATGCTGCCGTTTATGTGGATGATTGCGACATCTTTACGACTGCCTGTGGATTCTTTTCGCCTGCCACCGTCGTTTTTTCCTACGGTGTTTCATTATCAGAACTATGTAGAAGTATTTCAGAAGGTGCCATTGCTTTATTATATTGGCAACAGCTTTTTGGTATCAGGCGTAGCTACATTAGTGCAGTGCATTGTTACCTGTATGGCATCTTATGCTTTTGCGAGACTGAGTTTTAAAGGAAAAAATACGATATTTATTATATTACTGTCAGGACTTATGATTCCGGTACAGACTACAGTAATTCCTATTTTCATTATGTACAAAAAAATTGGACTGATGGATACGAGACTGGGAATAATCCTTCCACTGCTCATCAATCCGCTTGGAATTTTTATCATGAAGCAGTTTATGGAGTCTATCCCCAAGAGTTATGATGAAGCGGCAAAGTTAGATGGTGCAACACACTTTTCTATATTATTCCGCATTATAGCACCAATGACAAAACCGGCAATTGTCACGGTGGCGGTTCTGGCATTTGTGGCATCTTGGAATGACTTTTACAGACCTCTGATCTTTATTACAAGTCCTGACAAAATGACATTACCGCTTGGAATGACAGCGTTAAGCGGATTGATGAGAAATACCAGTATTTCTATTATACTGGCTGGAATTCTGATTTCTTCCGTACCGCTGATATTGATTTATTCATTTGGACAGAGATATTTTGTACAGGGAATTTCTCTTTCAGGATTAAAGGGTTAAACTGGTGAAAGGATAGATAATATCATATGAAAGAATTAAGTGCAGAATTAAGAAAAGCGCAGGAATATGAAAATAAAGCGCTTAAAGAGGAGAATGAGAATAAATTTCCTGTTTTTCATTTGAAGGTTCCGACGGGGTGGATGAACGATCCCAATGGATTTTCTGTTTATAAGGGAGAGTATCATCTGTTCTTTCAGTATAATCCTTATTCCAGGGACTGGGGATCCATGCACTGGGGGCATGTGAAAAGTCAGGACCTCATTCGCTGGGAATATTTACCGGCGGCGCTTGCTCCAGATCAGCAATATGATAAAGAAGGTTGTTTTTCAGGAACAGCAATAGAGGATAATGGAAAACATATTATTGCATATACAAGTGTGTATTATGAAGATGGAATAGAAAAACCGGATAAAATACGACAGACGCAAAGCATTGCAATCGGCGATGGGGTATTTTATGTAAAACAGGAAAACAATCCGGTGATTGATAAGAATCTTTTACCAGAGGGAGCTAGCCCTGAGGATTTCAGGGATCCCAAGATTTGGAAAAGTGATGGCAGATACTATATGATTATAGCAAACAGAGGACAGGATGGGCGTGGACAGATTCTGAAATTTGTATCGGCTGATCTGAAAGAATGGAACTATATGGGATTATTTTATAAACCGGAAAAAGAACTGGGCAGAATGTGGGAATGTCCTGATTATTTTGAACTGGAAGATACAAAGGTGCTTATTGTCTCCCCGCAGGATATGCAGGCAGAAGATCTGAAGTATCATAATGGTAATGGGTCTTTATATCTTCTTGGATGTGAAAAAGAAGGATGTTTTTGTGAAAGTTATATAGATAGCCTGGACTATGGCATAGATTTTTATGCACCACAGTCTTTGACGTCAGCAGATGGCAGAAGGATCATGACTGCATGGATGCAATCATGGGATGTAAACAGTTACCCGGAAGATTTTAAATGGCGGGGCATGATGATATGCCCAAGAGAACTGCGGATGGAAGAAGGAAAGCTTAAGCAGACACCAGTAAGAGAACTGGAAAAGTATTGGGAAAATGAGATTATATATAAAAGAGTTAAAGTAAATGGAACTGCTTTCCTTAAGGGGATCAGTGGAAGAGTATTTGACCTGACACTGACAATCAGAGATATGCACTGCGATGCAGTGGAAATCAGATTAGCAAAAAAGGAACAGAAATATATCCGTATTGTGTACGATCCGGTACATGAGATCCTTACATTTGACCGGAAGTATATGAACTGCATACGGGATATTGTGAATGAAAGAAGAGTGGAGCTTGCGCCAAAGGCAGGTGAGATAACTCTGAGAATACTGATGGATATCTACTCCGTAGAAATTTTTATGAATGACGGAGAAAAAACGCTGACATCATTATTCTTCGTGAACGAAGATAATAATGAAATCGAGTTTATTGCTTATGGTGGGGACTGCGAAATAGATATATATAAAAGAGATATATGCCGTAAATAATACACAAAGGAAATAATATTGCCTACAGTTTTGACATATAGGCAACTGCGCAGCAGCTTGCTCATGGATGGCTGCAGCCGTATAAGTTTAAAATAAGTCCCTATTTACCTTTGTGTGTCTAATACCAAGACAGTATAATTATACATTTCACGAATTGCATAAGCAATTAGAAAATCAAGTAGTCCCAATTCAAATGCTTGTTAGTTAAGCCTATCAGAGTAATCTGGTAGGCTCAGACTGTAGACAAAACGCTTCTGGCATGCTGACCAAAAGCGTTTTGTCTACAGTCTGAACTGCCCCTGTAAAAGAGGCAGTCTTTACTGCTATTGGGGATTTTCTCCACGAATGACAATAATGTCATTTAATTTTAATATCGTATCTTTTTGAGGCAGAAT
>NZ_QUEC01000058.1:0-7341 GCF_003478095.1 Clostridium sp. AF34-10BH | reverse complement strand
GTTTCTTATACCCTGCCAAGGGCTACGGGGATATTTCGCTAAATTTCTATTTACAATACCTTTGCCCCATTCACGGTCAGCTTAAAGGATGCCTCCAGCACTTCCGCTGCACGCTTACACATCATCATACGTCCAAGGAATATCTCAAAATACTCATACATACTGCAGATTTTCGGATCAATCTGCAGATTCAGTGAAATCACTCTCTTCTCCACATTGATCTTAAGCTTCGTATCCGTAACCGCATAATTGACGCGGTCATGTTTATCGAAGGTTGCCTTATTCTTCTCCCGGACTCTGCTCCTGCGGACATCGGTCTTATCTGCAATGATCAGCGCCGCTGAGATGGGATCGGTAGCACCGCCGGTAGATTCGTCATGCAATCCGATAGCAGACACGATCTGCACCCGGTCCTCCAGGGGCAGATCTGTCTTCTTCAGAATATCATTTGCAAGCAGCGCCCCGTACTCTGCATGATGGCTACGGTTCACCGCATTTCCGATATCGTGCATAAATCCGGCGATCTTCACAAGTTCAATATCTTTTTCCGGATACCCAAATTTTTTCAGAATCTCCGCTGCCCGCTCTGCCACCAGTCCCGAATGCGCCTCCGAATGATCGGTGAATCCCATGGCACCCAGATTCGCATTTCCCTTTTTAATAAATGCCAGTACTTCTTCATTTTTTCTGATTTCACTATATGTCATTCTTCTACTTCTTTCCTTCCATCCTGTGTTAATTCCCGTGTCTTTATATACATCTTATTTCGTGTTCATTGTACCATCCGCTCACGAATTCGTGCTATGATACGCTACATCCTGTTTCGCAGTTGCTTTTTTCTCCAAGGCGCATTATATGTTACCAAAACTGTTGCAGCGACACTATCCTGGGCAGGTAAGCAACATGTAATATCTGTGTAAACAACCCGGATATAAGCTGACAGATATTCACATTTTCTTCTTTTCAGTTTTCATCTGTGAGAGTATAATAAAACACAGAAAACATTTGGAGATTTTGTTCCAGAGAGGAGACCACAATGAAATTAAAAGAATTACAGGATGCTATGATCGCTGCCATGAAGGCAAAGGATAAATTCAGAAAGGATGCCATCTCCGCACTGGTATCCGCTGTAAAGAAAAAAGGAATCGACAACGGCTGCCGTGACAACATTCCCGATGAGATGGCCAACGAAGCCATCTTAAAAGAGATCAAATCCGTGAAGGAGCAGATCGATACCTGCCCCGCAGACCGTACCGAGCTGCTGGAAGAATACAAGAAGCGCTATGAGATCATGAGCGAATTTGCTCCTAAGATGCTCTCCGCTGAGGAAGTCAAGGCAATTCTGGAAGAGAAATTCGCAGATGTTCTGGCTACGAAAAATAAAGGGCAGATCATGAAGGCTGTTATGGGCGAACTGAAGGGTAAGGCTGACGGCAAGGTGATTAACCAGGTCGTTGCCGAGCTGACCAAATAATATGTGCGGTGCATTATCAGCGATTTTAAATCCATCAACAAACGGCTTCCGGGAGATCTCCGAAAGCCGTTTTTGTTTCCACTTCGCCTGTAGCTTCACTATTTTCTGCTTTCCATGAACCGCAGCTATGCTAACTACGCCTTCAGCTGTCATTGCGGTTGGCACAGCAGATATACTACGACTTGTCTGTTTCTATCGAAATCTTTTTTTCATAAAGAGCATTTTTCTCAAGTATTTCCAGGAATGCTGTCGGATTTTCTCCCAGTGCCAGCCCCTTGATCTCCATGTATTCGTCATAATCATAGAGGTACACTGTGATCTCGGATATATCGTATCCGCTGACCGCCAGCTCGTTGGTATTGTTTCCTGCGTATGTCAGTTTTCTTCCATCTTTATCCAACACTACGGTCACAACAAGATGATCTTCCGGGAAAATGTCATATACCGTAAGCTCCACCGGAGAGACTTCGATTCTGTCCAGCCCGAAGCCCGCTGCATTCGTTTCGCCTATCTCTATGACCTGCATTTCCTTATCGCTCTGGGAGACTGAAAGCTCCGTGAATTTCCAGCTTCCGCGTACTGTCTCCTTGGAAGCCCCCTTCGGATATAGGAAAAAATACGGAATTTCCAATTGCAGTGTCATGTCTTCCGGAATCTGTTCATAGTATCCCTGATCCCCTGTCTGGATCGATTTGTAATCGATACGGATCAGTCCCAGAAAAGTATGTTTATCCACAAGTTGCCCCACAAGCGCCCTGCCCCCGTGTACCGGATCGCCGCTTCGGAAAGAATACTCCTCCAGCGTTGCGATCATGATCTGACTTTTTCCGTCGCTGTCCGCTGACATCTCCGGAAATCCCTCTTCGCTCTCCATTTTTACCCCCAGGAAAATTGCCTGGTTTGTGGCATAATAATCCGTCAAGGTAATGGTGTAGCCCTGATCCGATACCTGATACTGCGCCGGTTCTGTAGCTTCCACACTGGTTTCCGTACTCTGGATCCCAGTGGCTCCGGTATTGTTGTCCCCAGCCTCTTCTCTCTCCCCGGCATTGAATTTTCCTTGCCCTGTTGGTACCAGCGTTACAATTTCTTCTGTCGGAATCTCCTGGAACCCCAGCAGCTCCTGTACCCGTTCTATCACGCTGCCGATCAGAGGCAGTTCTTTTGCCAACGCTGGATTTGCCCCGCAAAATCCGATAGCGACTACCATCGCTGCAGCCACGGTTCCCCACTGCACAAATCTTTTTTTTCGCTTCTGTCTCTTTTTCTTTTCTGCATTTTCCCGGACGATTCCGTATGCTTCTTCTATTTTGTTGTCAATCAATGTACTGTTCATCATGACCCTTCTCCTTTCCTGCCTACATCTGCGATCTCAGCTGCTCTCTGCCCCGGTGAATTTTACTCTTCACTGTATTTTCATTCATATGTAGCAGCTGTGCGATCTCTCCTATGGAAAACTGTTCCCCATAATACATCTGGAAGATCAGTCTGCTGTCCTCCGGCAGAGTTTTCAATAGATCATTGAATTCCAGATCCGTACTGAAATCATAGAACTGTGAAGCTTCCTCCGCCTCGTTCATGGGAACCGTCCGACTCCTGTGCCGTCTCATTGCAATACATTGGTTGATCAGAATACGAATCAGCCAGGTTCTGAAATATTCAGCTCTTCGTAAGGTATCCAGCTTTTCAAAAGCTGAAAGTATGGTCTCCTGCATGGCATCGGCAACATCCTCTTCGTTCCCCAGATAAGCGAACGCGATCCGTATCATGCTCTGCCTGTTCTGTTCCATCAGAGCAATGAATGCTTCCGCATCTCCTTTTTTCGCTTTTTTCACCAGTTTCTCCATGGTTCCTCCCGTTCTTCATCCGGCCGGATGCCTTGCAAGGTATTTTGTGTTCACATACATTAGATAAGCATATCGTATTTTCGGTTGCAGAAAAATAAATTTTTTCCATAAAATAGTAAACAGCTTCCGAAGTTTCCTTCGAAAGCTGTTCTTAAAGCTATTTGAACTATTCCACTACTACCGTACCGTCTTCTTTTACGGTAATATTCATGTCATCCTTCACATATTCCAGGAACTCTTCCCCCAGGCTGTCAATGACAGGCATCTGCACATTGTCAAGCCACACATCTGCCAGAATGGCTCCGGCTGCTGCCAGTGAATCAATGGGCTGTGAGAAAAGCATGCATGCCGGCTGCCTGTTCATGGAGCAGGCACAGTAAAGTACCAGTCCGCCGGTGGTAGATCCTATGGTCGTCGGCAGGCACAGGGCTTTGCCCGCCATCTGTTTACCATAGAGGTCGGGATTATTCTGATCTCCGCAGGTTGCTTTTTTATCGCCGAACTGTAATGCCTTCTGGAAAGATGCCAGTGTGTTCAGACCCCCGTGAGATACCAGTGCCTTGGCGGTTACAGTTCCGGAGGCTACGATTCTTCCTTTAAATTCTTTCATTTGTCCGCTCCTCCCTTCGTGATCTGCTCTAAGATCTCAGCATCGGTATAATATCTTGCGCTGGTATAGGTACGCAGCTTGTTGCTGGAAGTAATGACCGGCATCTTCTCGCTGAGAGGATTATTCATATACATTAACGGGCAGATATAGGAAGTAATGACTCCCGTTGCTTTTAATGTCTCCGCATAAGGGGTCTCCTGAAACTTTTTCAGTACCGCAGGTGCCGCTGTGAATACGGTAGGAATACACACTCTGGCTCTACCGGCTTCTTTCAGGCTCTGAGAGACTTTTTCCGTCCAGTCGATGAGCTGCTGTAAACTCATATGGGGACATCCCATGAAACACAGCTTCGGCTTGGCATCCTTCTTTTTCCAGATCACCGGATAGCTCTCATAGACCCTCTGAAGTTCCGCATCATCTACCACGTAGACTTTTGCATCCTCCGCGATCAGATCTTTTCCGTATTTTACAGCCTCCGGAGTGATATTTTCCACATGGTACAGACCTACCGCACCGTTGGAAGCAGTCGCTGCGCCAAAATCCTTCAGATAGGTTTTCGCAGCATCATCCAGTTCACCACCCAGCCATTTGTCCAGTCCTACGATATAGGGAACATCCGCCATGACCTTCATACCAATGGCTGATCCCAGCAGCTGTGCTTCCGGCTTCTTCGTTGTCTCGATCTTCACGATCCAGGTGGCTTTTCTGCCCTCATCCGTCAACAGACCGAAACGGGGCACATAGCCCACTACCGAACCCATGAGGTCAATGATACCGGAGTTACGATTGCATCTTGCTCCCAATACGGAGTTGGCATAGACCACTGCAGAAGACTCAGACCAGGACAGCACCTCTCCCATGGCCGGGGTATTTCCCACTTCATCCATGTAACAGGTACAGGTATATGCATCCTTTTCCATGATACCCAGCTGTGTCAGCTGTTTCTCGTAGTCATCCTGCTTGGAGTACATGAAATTCTTGAACACAAAATCCTGTAAAAAAGAACTGGGCACATTGGGATCCAGTGGTCTCGGATCGGCGGAAAATTTCTGTTTGGATACATTGCCGGATTCGATCAGCTGATTCATCAGTTCATACACCGGCGCCAGTGCTTTCAATCCGAAGGATGTTACCAAATGGTTGTATTTACTGGTCACAGGCACCATACCGTCCGCGCCGAACAGTTCGCCGTAACGCACCAGTGTCTGCATGACCTTCGCCAGGGTCGCTCCCTGTTTTCCATCATATATTTTCTGTTGTTCTTTTGTTAAGTTCATTGATTTCCCTCCCCTTAAATCTTCATGGCAACTTCATAAGCGCGCCATACGACACTTCGCAGATTGCCTACACCGTCACAGTCACCTACCAGGCTGACATTGCTGCCCTTCGGTGCCAACGGATTGGGAATGTATCCTGCGGAGCTGATCACACTGTCACAGGGAATCGTGATCTCTTTTCCGGAAGCATCCTTGCATACGATGCTGTCATCCTTTACTTCCTGCAGCGTAGTCTCCAGATATACGGGTACTTTCTTCCAGGCGAACCACTCTCTCAGATAAGAGCTGTTGGCCAGGCATACTCCGGTCTGGGCGATGAGATCGTTTTTCATCTCTACGATTACAGGCTGTCTGCCCTGCAGTGCCAGTTCATAAGCGATCTCACAGCCGGTGAGTCCGCCGCCGATGACGGCGACCTTTTCCCCTACGGGAGTACCGGTAAGGTATTCGCATGCCTCAACCATCTTCTCATGGCCGGGCACTTTTTTCAGTACTCTGGGCACTGCTCCGGTAGCGATGATCACGGGAGCACCGGCAAACGGGGCGATACTCTCCACTTTTTCATTGTAATGAATCTCAATTTTCAGATCTGCCATCTGCTTCCGATACCAGGTCAGAAGATCCCGCAGTTTTCCCTTGTAGCTTTCCGCACTGGCTGCAATAAAGGTTCCGCCCAGGTGATCTGTCTGCTCGTGAATCACCGGCTCGTGTCCCCGCAGCTTCAGTACTCTGGCAGCCTCCATGCCGCCGATACCGCCACCGATAATATGTACCTTCTTCGGGCTGGTGGTCGGGACGATCTTGTGCTTCTCCCACTGCATGGTCTCGGCATTTACCGCACAGCGTGCCAGATGCAGGGAATCGGATAATGCCTGATCATTGGGAACTCCCTTATAGTGACACATGTTGAAGCAGCCGTTGTGGCACAGAATACAGGGACGGATGTCGTCCTCCTTATCATTCATCAGCTTGGTCACCCATTCCTGGTCTGCCAGGAACTGTCTGGCGAATCCGGCACCGTCGATTTTTCCGTCTGCAATGGCAGCCGCAGCTGTCTCCGGATCCATACGTCCGGCGCATACCACAGGGATATCCACGAATTTACGGATATGCGCCACATCCTCCAGATTGCAGTTCTCCGGCATATAGATAGGGGGATGTGCCCAGTACCAGGCATCGTAAGTGCCATTATCGCAGTTTAACATATCGTAACCGGCATCCTGCAGATACTTCGCTGCTTTTTCGGATTCTGCCATATCACGGCCTGCTTCTGTGAAGCTTTCTCCGGGAAGAGCTCCCTCACGGAACCCCTTGGTCTTGGATTCCACGCTGTACCTAAGAGACACAGGGAAATCCTGCCCGCAGACTTTCTTGATCTCTTTTACGATCTCTACAGCAAAACGATATCTGTTTTCAAAAGATCCACCATATTCATCGGTTCGCTGATTCACATATTTTAAAGTAAACTGGTCCAGCAGATAGCCTTCATGTACCGCATGGATCTCCACACCGTCCACACCGGCATCCTTTAATAATTTTGCTGTCTTGCCGAATGCAGTGATGAACTCCTGAATCTCCTCCACGGTCATCTCCCGGGAAGGAACTTTATCTGACCAGCGGTTCGGAGACGGGCTGGGTGCGGCTGTAATCTTGTCGAGATCCATAAAAGGTTTCGCCAGTACCCGCAATGCCTTATTTGTGTACAGGGTCTCCATCATTTCACTGATGGTAAACGATCTGCCGAAACCTGCCGTCAGCTGGACGAACAGTTTGGCTCCTGTCTTGTGGAACTCCGGCATCCACTTTGCCAGATCCTCATACATTTTTTTCTTCTTATATAGCCACTGTCCGTACATGGGATTGTATACCGGCTGACATCCCGGAAGCACCAGACCGCAATTATTTTTCGCTACTTCCAGAATAAATTTCGCACCATCCTTGTCAAAATGGTTCACTTCCATCCATCCCAACAGGTTTGTGCCACCCATGGATGTCAGAACAATGCGGTTCTTAATCTCGCAGTTTCCGATCTTCCACGGTGTAAACAACGGTTCCAACTGTTGTTTCATTGTAACTCCTCCTAGTATAATAATGGTGTAGTCAATCAAGACTACTTGGTTAATAAGTTTCTAT
>NZ_QUEC01000057.1:0-8201 GCF_003478095.1 Clostridium sp. AF34-10BH | reverse complement strand
CGCTTATGTACCGCTACGCTCTGCGACAGGAGCGCATCGTACTAAAGTACGAGTGTGCCGCGTTTCTTATACCCTGCCAAGGGCTACGGGGATATTTCGCTAAATCTCAATTTTTAACAAAAGGCTCTGGTGCTATACCATCTTGAATCCCTTTGCTCTCAGGCAGATTTCCACTTCCTCAGGATCTGCGGTGTGCAGGATCATGACAGGTGTGGAAGAATCACGGTTGAAGGATAGGTAGGTATAGTCCACATTGACATTGCTGTCTAAGAGAGCTGTCAGCAGGGTATTCAGTGCACCAGGCTTATCCTCGATCTCCACAGCCAGAACATCCACAAAACGGCAGAGATAACCTTTCTCTGTCAGAACCTCTTTTGCCTTATCGGGATCGGATACCACCATGCGGTTGATGCCGTACTCCGCGCCGTCGTTGGTAACGGAACCCCAGATATTGATGCCTGCTTCATACAGCGCATTGGTCATAGCCTGCAGGGCTCCTTTTTTATTTTCAGCGTAAATGGATAGCTGTTTTAACATTCTGATATTACCTCCTCATTGCGATCTGACTGCCTGTGCAGTCTGTCCGGGAATCTCCCGACACTTTATTATGATAAAGCATTATTACAAAATAATCAACCCGGAGTTCGCATTTGAACATAAAAATTAAAGTAACTATTCTGAACCCCATTTGCAAAACCGCCTCTGCGAGGTTTTTTAAAAATTGTGATAATATCGCACCTTTTAAAAGAGCATCAGTCATTTGACTAATGCTCTTTGCTAATTACTCTATTTTATAGGTGTCGGGTTCAAAAGTTCTCGACATCTATAATGTTCCATGGGAGAACAGTCCTACCGGTCCCTGAGGAGGATCCTTAGGATCCTTCGACTCCTCGGCAGCATCGCTTTTCTGCTCTGTGGATTCCTGTTCATGCTTCTCCTGTGCGGAAGTCTCTTCTTTTGCGGATTCTGCAGGCTGCTTTGCGGTATCCTGCGCCGGTGCAGTCTGCTCCTTTGCTTCCTGCAGGCTGTCTTCGAAAGTCAGGGGTTGGAAAGTTGAATCGGTGGAAGTCATGACCTGTTCCCCAATGGTCACATCCACGCTGTTGCCCTTTACTGCACTGCCCGCAGCATTTGTTTCTGTCACATCTTTCTTCTCTTCCTCTGGGTCAGGCAGTCCCTTCTCTCTGCGAAAGATCTCCATGAATTCCTTACCGGTGATGGTCTCACGCTCGATCAGGAACGCTGCCAGCTTATCCATCAGTTCTCTGTTCTCGCGAAGCATCTGCAATGCCTGATCGTAGCTCTCCTTGATCATGGCAACGACTTCTTCGTCAATGGCTGCTGCCGTTTCATCACTACAGTTCAGCGCGGTTCTTCCCTCCAGATATTGGCTCTCTACGGTAGCCAGACCCACAAGACCGAAACGTTTGCTCATACCGTAGCGGGTGATCATGTTGCGGGCAATGGATGTAGCCTTCTCAATATCATTGGCTGCACCGGTGGTCACAGTGTCGAATACTACTTCCTCAGCGGCACGTCCACCCACCAGACCTACCAGCATATCCCGAAGTTCTGCCTCGGTATTGAGATATTTTTCCTCCTCCGGCACCTGCATCACATAGCCCAACGCACCCATGGTACGGGGGACAATGGTAATTTTCTGTACCGGCTCGGAGTTTTTCTGTAAAGCGCTGATCAGTGCATGTCCCACTTCATGATAGGATACGATGCGACGTTCTTCTTTGCTCATGATGCGGTCTTTCTTTTCCTTACCTACCAGCACCTGTTCCACAGCTGCGAACAGATCCTTCTGGCTTACAAATTCTCTGCCTTCCTTGACAGCATTGATAGCTGCCTCGTTGATCATATTGGCCAGATCGGAACCGACCGCTCCGCTGGTAGCCAGTGCAATCGCATCCAGATCTACGGTCTCGTCCATCTTCACATCCTTGGAATGTACTTTCAGGATTTCCACACGGCCCTTGAGATCCGGCTTGTCTACGATGATACGGCGGTCAAAACGTCCGGGACGTAAGAGCGCCTTGTCCAGGATCTCCGGACGATTCGTTGCCCCCAGGATCAGGATACCTTTGGAACTGTCGAAACCATCCATTTCGGATAATAACTGATTCAGCGTCTGCTCTCTCTCTTCATTGCCTCCACCGTACTTGGAATCACGGCTTCGTCCGATGGCATCGATCTCATCAATAAATACGATACAGGGCGCGTTCTTGGTCGCTTCCTTGAACAGGTCACGAACACGGCTGGCGCCCACACCTACATACAGCTCAATAAAATCAGAACCCGTCAGAGAGAAGAACGGTACATGTGCTTCTCCTGCCACTGCCTTGGCCAGCAAAGTCTTACCGGTTCCGGGAGGGCCCACCAGCAATGCTCCCTTGGGCAGTTTTGCACCGATCTTGGAATATTTCTGTGGATTATGCAGGAAGTCCACGACTTCCACCAGAGATTCCTTTGCTTCGTCTTCACCGGCCACATCCTTGAATGTAACGCCGGTCTCCTTCTGTACATATACCTTGGCATTGCTCTTGCCCACGCCCATGGGTCCGCCGCTTCCGCCCATTCTGCGGAACAGAAAACCTGCCACGATCCAGATCAGTACCACCGGCAATACCACGGTTACCAGAATCTCCATCAGGAAATTGGAAGTATTGCTGGTCACGCGATTCCCCTGTACATCATGCTCCTGCAATCTGGCTGTCAGGGTATCCAGATCCTCCATCAGCATTGTATAATATACAGTCTGGGACTGTGTCACCTTCTGGGTAATTCCATAGAAGCTGACATAACTGCCCGGTGCCGGGGTGGCTGCAGCTTCCTGCTTCAGCTGTACCGTCACCATGCCGCTTTCCTTATTTACCTCCACCGCAGCAACCTTATCCGCTTCCAGATCCTTCAGGAAATCGGTATAAGATACTTCCGTTCCGGTATTGGTGCCGAAGAACGCATTATACAGCATCAGTACAACGATCACTGTCATCAGTCCTGACAGGATCAGCATCAGGATGCTGGGGCGCTTCGGTGAACCATTGCCGTTGCCTCCGTTACTGTTATTGCCGTTCCCGCCATTGTTACCGCTGCCGGGAGCTCCGTTGCCATTGCCTCCGTTGCCGGGGCCATAGCCGTTATTATATGACTCAATTAATTTTCTCATGTCATCTCCATTTTCTATTTTATACGCTATTGCACTTCCGTTATTTCAACTGCACAGTTGAAATCTGAGCAATCATATCTATTATAGAGATAACCTGTGGATAAATCAATAGCTCAAATATGAAAAAACTCTGAACTATTCCCGGAAATAACGAATATCCGGAAACCATGTTTTTCTACAGTTTCCGGGCATTCGCCAGCAACAAACAACTCACAACAACCAATTATATACTAACACCCTTCAAACATAACGTTGATCTCCGACTGATACAAAGTCCAGGTATTGATCGGGGTATTCATACCTTCGTTGGGTGTCTGAATCTGCAGTGCAGCGTATTTCTGTTTCCAGTAGGCTGCCAGATCGGTGTAGACTGCGTCCACTCTTTTCAGATCGCTGTATTTTACCAGGATCCGTCTGCCCTCTTCACGATTGCCCTCGCCCAGCATAATCACAAAACGGGCTTCTTCGCCGGACTGTAATTTGAAGTTCTTCTGCAAGCTGCCGCAGTGATTGCCACCAAGTTCTGTGGAACCTTCCAGAGTTCCTCTCTCCAGGCCTGCCGGATGATCTTCGGTACCATAAACTCCCAGGAATTTCTCTCTGACGCAGTCATAGCCGTCCGGTGTGAAGTTGGCGGTAAGATACTGATACCCTTTTTCTTCGTAGAACAAGTCCTCCTCAATGATGCCGTCTTCATAGGAAGAACCGGCACAATACAGACTCATCTGAAAATTCTGGTTGTCTATCATAATGTGATGGAACGAAAATTCCATGTAAGGAAATAAGGAAAGATTTCTGACTGCATCGGTGGTATTTTTCACCTTTACATCTTACAACAGTACATTTTCCCCGCGGGGAATAACCATGGTCTGTGAGGATGCCAGTCCGTCATATTCGCTCTCGTAGACGGTGTAAGGCAGTCCGTGGCGGCAACGGTATTTTGCCTTGGATAAATCCTTGGCTACCGGCTGCCAGGAGATGGAATGGTAATCCTTCTTTTCATTATCCCTGATATATACATAGAATCCCGGGCGGTCCATGGGTACCGCATTCCCACGGAACCGGATGATCCTGTGATACTCCGGTGTTTTGTAAAACAGATAACCTCCCGCCGTATGGTTGATGACCGCCGCCATGTCCTCGACACCCAGATAGTTCGTCCAGGAACAGGGCAGAGCCACGTTGTCGATGACGTATTCTCTTTTTTCATTATCGAAATAGCCGTATTGCAAAACGCGTCCCTCCCGTATATAGTTTTTTGCTTTTTCAGAACTTTTTTGTTCTGTATTTATTGTAATTTCATGTAACTATTCAGAGCCATGCAAAACTGCGTTCTGCGAATGCTTGCATTCAGGCAGATAAGCAATTTTATATGGCGAAGTAACCACATGAGCAAAAGGAAGCTACGAAGTAGCGGTTTTGCGAATGGGGTTCTGAATAGTTACAATTTCATTATAGAAAAGGATCTCTTTGTTGAAAATTGCTCATTATGTGATTATTTGCTTAAAATTGTTAGATATAATAATGATTTCCAAAAAAAATTTTACTTTCCAGTAGATTTTTGGGAAACACTAAACTATAATAGAACATCATGGGATTTTAGTTGCAAAGATTCGCAGAGAAAGGTGTCAGCAATGTACAAGATAGGTTTTGACAATGACAAATACCTCAGCATGCAGTCTGAGAAGATCAAGGAGCGTATCGCAAAATTCGGCGGTAAGCTGTATCTGGAGTTCGGCGGCAAGCTGTTCGACGATTATCATGCATCCCGCGTATTGCCCGGTTTCCATCCGGACAGTAAAATCAACATGCTGGCACAGCTGAAGGACGAGGCTGAGATCGTCATCGTCATCAATGCAGCAGACATTGAGAAAAACAAGGTTCGTTCCGACTTAGGCATCACCTATGATCTGGACGTGTTACGTCTGATCGATGCGTTCCGCGGCTACGGTCTGTATGTAGGCAGTGTGTGTCTGACCCGCTTTGCCGGACAGCCCAGTGCCATTGCTTATCAGAAAAAACTGGAGTCCCTGGGAATGAAGGTGTATCGTCATTATTCCATTCCCGGATATCCTTCCAATATTCCGTTCATCGTAAGTGATGAAGGTTACGGTAAGAACGATTATATTGAAACCACCCGTTCTCTGGTGGTGGTGACTGCTCCCGGACCCGGAAGCGGCAAGATGGCTACCTGTCTCTCCCAGCTATATCATGAATACAAGAGAGGCATCAAGGCCGGTTATGCCAAATATGAGACCTTTCCAATCTGGAATATTCCGTTAAAGCATCCGGTAAACCTGGCTTATGAAGCCGCTACCGCAGACTTGAACGATGTCAATATGATCGATCCCTTCCACCTGGAAGCTTATGGTGAGACCACGATCAATTACAATCGTGACGTGGAGATTTTCCCCGTAGTCAGCGCTATGTTTGAGAAGATCATGGGCAGCTGCCCTTACAAGTCTCCTACTGACATGGGTGTCAATATGGCAGGCTTCGGTATTGTTGATGACGAAGCTGTCCGCGACGCCGCCAAACAGGAAATCATCCGCCGCTACTACCACACTCTGTGCCAGAAGCGCCAGGGTACCGCCAGTGACGACCAGATCTTAAAGCTTGAGCTTCTGATGAAGCAGGCAGGTGTCACCATCGACGATCGTGCAGTAGTCAGCGCAGCCAATATTAAAGCAGAGACCACCGGGGAACCGGCAGCTGCGATCCAGCTTCCGGACGGCAGAGTCCTCACCGGACGGACCAGTACTCTGCTGGGTGCTTCTTCCGCATTATTATTAAATGCCCTGAAAGCTCTGGCAGGCATTCCGGACGAAGTACAGCTGATCTCACCTACCGCCATCGGTCCCATCCAGGATCTGAAGACGAACTATCTGGGGAACCGCAATCCCAGACTTCATACAGATGAGACGCTGATCGCCCTTTCCATCTGTGCAGCTTCGGATGATACCGCGAAGGCTGCTGTGGAGCAGTTGAAGAACCTGAAAGGTTCCGAAGTGCACTCCAGCGTGATCCTGTCCCAGATTGACATGAATACCTTCCGCAAATTAGGTGTGAATCTGACATGCGAACCTCATTATCAGAACCAGAAGCTGTATCACAACTAAACATTTTGTCATTCTACTATAAATTATGGCAGTTATTGAGCGAAGGCGCTCCCCAAGGGGAGTTCTTCGCTCTTTTTATATGCACAACTATTAAAAAAGCGAAGTAACCACCATGAGCAAATCACATTCAGACATGTGATTCAGAAAAGCTATGAAAGAGCGGTTTTGCGATGTGGCTGAATAGTTACTATATCAAAAGGAGGAGAACATTATGGCAGTAAAGTATGTGTTTGTGACCGGAGGAGTCGTATCCGGCCTCGGAAAAGGAATTACCGCAGCTTCCCTGGGAAGACTGTTAAAGGCAAGAGGTTATAAGGTAACCATGCAGAAATTCGATCCTTATATCAATATTGATCCCGGCACCATGAACCCGATCCAGCATGGCGAGGTATTCGTCACAGAAGATGGTACAGAGACCGATCTGGATCTGGGACATTATGAGCGTTTCATCGATGAGAACCTGGATAAGAATTCCAATGTCACCACCGGTAAAGTATACTGGTCCGTATTACAGAAGGAGCGCCGCGGCGACTATGGCGGAGGTACGGTACAGGTCATCCCTCATATCACCAATGAGATCAAGAGCCGTTTCTACCGCAATTTTACGGATGATGAGACCCGTATCGCCATCATCGAGGTCGGCGGTACCGTAGGTGATATCGAGAGTCAGCCTTTTCTGGAGTCCATTCGTCAGTTCCAGCATGAAGTCGGCCATGACAATGCGATTCTGATCCATGTAACGCTGATTCCTTATCTGAGCGCTTCTCAGGAACTGAAGACCAAGCCCACCCAGGCCAGTGTTAAGGATTTGCAGGGCATGGGCATCCAGCCGGATATCATCGTATGCCGGAGCGAGCATCCTCTGGACCAGTCCATCAAGGACAAGATTGCGTTGTTCTGTAACGTACCTGAGAGCCATGTATTGCAGAATCTGGATGTGGAATATCTGTATGAGGCTCCGCTGGCAATGGAGAAAGAGCATCTGGCACAGGTGGCCTGCGAATGTCTGCATCTGGATTGTCCGGAACCGGATCTGACAGACTGGAAGAAGATGGTGGAGGATCTGCGTCATCCCACCGATGAAGTGCAGATCGCTCTGGTCGGAAAATATGTCTCTCTGCATGATGCCTATATCAGTGTCGTAGAGGCTTTGAAACATGGCGGTATCACCAATCATGCGACCGTACACATCAAATGGATCGACTCCGAGACGGTAACGTCTGAAAATGTGGAAGAACTGTTAGGTGACTGCAACGGTGTCCTGGTACCCGGCGGCTTCGGTTCCCGGGGTATCGAAGGCAAGATCCTGGCGATCCAGTATGCAAGAACCCATGGGATTCCCTTCCTGGGACTGTGTCTGGGAATGCAGCTGACAATCGTGGAATATGCAAGAAATGTCATCGGGTATACGGATGCCCACAGTGTGGAACTGGATCCTAACACCACACATCCTGTGATCGCTCTGATGCCGGACCAGAACGGTGTTGAGGATATCGGCGGTACCTTAAGACTGGGTGCATACCCTTGTGTACTGGATAAGGATTCCCGTGCTTATCAGCTCTACGGACAGGAGAATATCTCCGAGAGACATCGTCATCGTTATGAGGTCAACAACGATTATCGTGCCGTCCTCACCGAACACGGTCTTCGTCTGTCCGGTCTGTCCCCTGACGGACGTATCGTGGAAATGTGCGAGCTTACCGAGCACCCCTTCTTCGTAGCCACCCAGGGACACCCCGAGCTCAAGTCCAGACCCAACAGACCCCATCCGTTATTTAAGGGATTCGTGGAAGCGGCTTTGGAGAATAAGCACCGGAAGTAAATTGAAATTTAGCGAAATATCCCCGTAGCCCTTGGCAGGGTATAAGAAACGCGGCACGCTCGTACTTTAGTACGATGCGCTCCTG
>NZ_QUEC01000056.1:0-8532 GCF_003478095.1 Clostridium sp. AF34-10BH | reverse complement strand
GAAACAACGAACGCTGTTTGACAACTTCCCGTTTATTGGGAAGTCGCAGAGAATGAAAAATCGGAATTTGGAAAGAGGTGCACTGCCATGCTGAGAAAGTTGAATTGTTTTTTAAACATCGTTATCGGTTCATTCATAGGAGTTTTCATTGGGTTCGGAATTTATAAGTTTTGGCATTTTAAAACCTATTCAAATCTATATGTCATGCAGTCTGCACCGTGGTACACAGAGTTACTGTTGGATGGTGCCATGGTGGCTGTTGGGGTGGTCGTATGTATTGTCCTAAAGCTGGTTATTTGGAGAAAATTAAAGCCATAACTTCCCGTTTATTAGGAAGTCGCAGAGAACGAAAAATCAGAATTTATAGGAGGTGAATCTGCATGAAATGTCCATATTGTGGTGATGAAATGATTAGAGGATACCTAATGAGTTCACGAGACATTACTTTTGCAGTTGATAATCTGACAAAAGTTTTTCGTATTAAAAAATCGGACGATCTGGAATTGAGTAAAGGTTCAGGAGGAATCCCTCATTGTGAAGCTTATCGTTGTAGTAGTTGTAAGAAGATTTTGATTGATTATGCAAATAGATAAATCGATATATGCTCAAGGGGGTGGATTACATGAAAAAAATTATACCTTGGATGTTAGCGACAGCAGTAATTATGTTGGTGTTTCCATGGCTTGCGGTTACATTCATAAAAGGTGATGGCGGCATGGCAGTTTGCTTCATTCTGTTTTTTGCAGTGAATCCTATTTATGCAATTTGTTCCGGAGCATACGCTGGCAAGGACATAAAAATATTTTGGCCACTACCAATTATTACAGCACTATTCTTTTTGCTTGGGACATGGCTGTTCTTTAGTATTGGAGAAAAAGCATTTATTTTATATGCGTTTGGATATTTGCTCTTAGGAATTGTAGCAGAGTTAATTTCCATGTTTGTAAAGAAAAAGATTTTAAGAGGTTAAACAAATCGGGATTTGTAAAGGAGATATACAACATGAAGAAAGTCTGCTTAGCGGTTTTGCCAGCTTTAACAATAGTGTTAGAATTATTACCCTTGGGAGCAGTTTGTATTTTTGCAACATCTCCAACAGAAAGAGTAAAAGAAACATTCTCATACTTTAGCCTTACACCGTTTGGCTATGCAAATTTTGCTCCACTTATTACAGCCACACTTACTGTTGCCATCTTCTTACTTTCATTGTTTTCATTGAAGAAGAAAGGTGTTCTCAAAGCATTGTTTGTCCTTTCCATTATTACGGTAGTTATTTCTCTTTTGCCATTGATGTATGGCTTAAACTACTATACCCTTGTAGGAGCCTTTATAACAGTAACACTTGTAATAGAAAGTATTTTGGCTAAGATACAACAAAAGTAAAGCGATAACTTCCTATTTGTCGGAGAGCAAATAGAACAATAACTCAGGATCTATAGTACTGTTAGAGTATTGATAAAAGAGATTATTCATGATACAATATCCGAAAAATCGGAAACGGGAAGGTTGGGAAAAGGATATTGCGCCATGAAGATATATGAGAAAATATTTGCAAGACTTGAAGAATTACATATGAGCCAGACGGAACTGTCCAGAAGAACAGGTATCGCAACCAGTACGATCAGTGACTGGCGAAAGAAACAAATCAATCCACAGGCGGATAAACTGGTGTCTATATGCAAGGCACTAGATATGACGCTTGTGGAATTGCTTTGTGTAGAAGAAAATGAAGAACAGACCGCAACCAACGATTATGTGTCAGAAGAAAATTATATGATTGAACTGTTTCGGCAATCTGATACACAGAGTAGACGAAGAATCATCAGTTACCTAGCACTTTTTGATGTTTGTAAACAAATCAACGATAGTAACCAGTCACAACAGAGGAATGTTTCGGTTGTTCAGGATATTGATGGGAATAGTATTGTGGTGATTAATGATATCCGGTTTAAAGGAAAACGTTCCATCGATTGGAAGGAAGTGAGGGCATATTTGAAAGAATATGTCGGCGATTTTTATAAGGTGGCGTCTACCGGTGATGTTATATATATCGGATCTGATCTGCCAAGTGAATATTCGGGATCAGTATATACCAAAAGGCTGAATGGAGCAGTTGCAAAGGCTAAAGCGAATGCAACACAGGGAATTCCTGAAATGATAGAAATTTCAACAGGCAGATATTTTAGAGAAAATAATAAGGGGAAACATAATTGGAATGCAAGGAATGGCTGGTATAGATATGATACTTATTTTGCATTACCGGTATATGGTGATAATGAAGATATTGAAAGATATAACGTATTTCATACATCTTTGATAATAAGGCATGCAAATGATGGAAAAATGTATTTGTATGATATTCTGGATATAAAAAAAGAAACGAGCACCCCGTTGGAGCCATAAGGCTTTACTTGGCACAAAACCCATTTCTTTTATGAATAGATAATATAATATGGTAGAAGAAATGTCAATCCGAATATTCGAAAATTAAGACGTTAAGATGGTGTTTATGTATAATATAAGTAGCATAATTGCAACTTGCAATATATTGGATTAGATTCCCCGTTGGTGCACGATGATTCTGGAGGTGGTCAAGAATGATTTTTCGGAAAAACTACAGTTGATTCGTAAAAATAGAGGGTTAACGCTAGAAGAACTGGCAGAAAAATTATCAGTATCAAGGCAAGCTGTGGCAAAATGGAAATCGGGGCAGGTATATCCTGAGATTACTAATCTTATTCAGATCAGCAATTTATTGGATGCCGGAAGTGCGGAAGTGTTCTGCACGATACTGCATTGGTGTTTTCCCGGTCTTTTCCCGAAATACAGAGGTGAAATAACTTTGACTGGGAAACGCCAGGGTAGTAGAAATTACAGAGATCGCATAATCGGAATGGCAAAGCATATTCTGAGCGGTCTCTATTTTTTTGCTCTGTATATAGGAACTGACAGAAATTCCCATCTCTTTTGCGAACAGGTGACTTAAATAACCGGGAGATATGCCGGCATGAGCGGCGAGCGTCGGGACAGTGATACGATTATGTAAATGATCATAGATATATTCCAGACACTGGGCAACCGGACGGGAGCAGGCATGATTTCTATGCATTTTTTCCATACGAGTAGTGTAGTCCAGACACATCTGCGGGTGCAGGGCGGAAATTTCTTTTTTTGATTTCATTAGATCCGCTTTATGAATGTAGTAGTCGCTGAGATCATAAGCCTCTGTGACTTCCATACCTCCTTCGATGCAGTATCTTGCCAGCATAGCAGCAGTGATGGCAAAGTGGTATTTCAGATTTTGCAGAGGAGAATCCGAGAGGACACCCAGGCCTTTCTTTTCCTGAAAAGATTCACGGCATAATTCTTTTACTTTTTCGGTATTTCCCTGCCTGACATAGCTGTAGAATTCCGCTTCCGGATCATAAGGGGCGCGATAAGTTTCTAATTCTCTGCGGACATATTGTTGATAGAGAAGTTCCTGAGGAATGTTCATATGGACACCTTTCTGAAATTATGAAAATGCTTTTCAAAACTGCTATGCGGTTCTTTCTCTTGTGGAGTGAAGATAGTGGCACGCTGATAGCTATCTATAATATAGCATAAAAACGATAAAAATAATATAGAAACGATATATAAATGATGTTTGAAATTATAGGATAGAGAAAAGAAGAATTGCAGGATTATTAATTTTCCGTTGCGAAGGATCAGGAGGGCAAGAGCATGAAATTAGAGAGAGGTATTAATTTAGGTGGTTATTTATCTCAGTGTGTGCATAGCACAGAACATTACGATGCATTTATTCAGGAGGAAGACATTCGTAAGATTGCTTCCATGGGATTTGACCATGTACGTCTGGCAATTGATTATGAAGTACTGGAAGATGAATATGGCAGAACCAGAGAAGAGGGCTTTGCCTATGTGACCAGAGTGGTGGAATGGTGTAAACGGCAGGAATTGAACATTGTACTGGATCTGCATAAAGCGTATGGCTATGATTTTAATAATGCCGGGGATCAGAAAAAGAATATTCTGTTTACAAATAAAATGGTGCAGAAGCGTTTTGTAAATCTGTGGATCAAGATTGCAGAGCATTATGCGAACGAGACACATGTTGCATTTGAACTGCTGAATGAAGTGGTAGAGCAGGAAAATGCGGAAGCGTGGAATCTGCTCATTGCGGAAACGGTGGACGCTATTCGCCGAATAGCCAGAGACACCATTATTATATACGGCGGAATTCAATGGAACAGTGTGAAGACATTGAAGCTGTTAGAGAAGCCCAAGGATGAAAATATATTGTTCACGTTCCATTTCTATGAGCCGTTGCTGTTTACCCATCAGAAAGCACACTGGGTACCGACCATTAGCCAGACCGAAGATATCTATTATCCGGAAGCAATGGACTATTATCGTACAAAGTCGCTGCCCATCGGATATCAGGGAGAAGTAGTCTGCAAGGCACAGTCACAGACTATGGGAACCGAATTTATCACGGAAATGGTAATGGAAGCGGTTACTGCTGCGAAAAATGCCGGAGTGACTTTGTACTGTGGAGAATTCGGTGTTATTGATCAGGCTCCTGTAGAAGATACCCTGCGCTGGTTCACGGATGTGGATACCGTATTCCGGCAGTTCGGTATCGGCTGTGCTGTCTGGACTTATAAGGACATGGATTTCGGACTTATGGGGGAGCATTATGCACCGATCCGCGAACAATTGCTGACGCTTTGGAACCGGAAGTAAATGGAAATCCTAATAAGCCATGGTAGCACCAGAACGGAAAATTTTAAAAAGTATTTATATATAAACTGAGTAAAAAGACCGAAATTCATATTTGATGAAATTCGGTCTTAAGCTTATTGAATGTCAGTTTCATTTTATGTTATACTGTGTTATATGATTTGTTGGTCTCCGCTGCCGCTTCGGTCGGCACAGAGCAGATGTCCACCGGACATCTTGTGCCCTTGCTTTTTCCCTTACCAGAGTCCGTAAACACTGGTGGAATGGACATCCTTTGGCTGTGCTCCGTTTGACAGAAGATTGGTGGTGTAGGTATGCCTTAATGTGTGGAAGTGAAAGGGAACTGATTATAGCATTACCAGAATCTTTCCCCGAACTATATGATCCCGACCAGCTGTTGACAGTAAGATTGAGCGAAAGAATGAGGAAATAGATATTCTCAAATCGGGATTATCCGGTATTGTAAAAAGATATGGATTCGATACTGTACAGCAATTCTATAATGCAATAAAATCGCTCAGGATGCCACGTATAAGTATCAGATGGATGTTGCCACATGGGAAGAAAACTATGGGGAGAAAACACCACCAAAAGCAACCTTTGAAGAAAGATTACGGATATATCAAAGAGAAGCTGATCAGCAGCATACACAAAGGAATTACCATAGCAGAGATAAAGGGGCGAGATAAGTCGCCCTTTTTTCGTCGGATAATTCATTTCTTTACGTTTCTATACTCTGTAGGAGTTAAGGAATACATTCTCTTAAATGTTTTACAGAAATAATCTGTATTACTGAATCCAGTTTCTATTGAAATGGCACTTACTTTTTTTTCTGTATTGGTAAGAAGTAATGCTGCCTTCCTTAACCTGTAGCATATCAGATAGTTGACAGGAGATGTATTCAGTACATTACGAAACAAATTCAAGGCAGTACTGATACTCACTTCCCCAACTTTGGCAATATCCAAAAGAGAAATGCTTTCAGGGTAATTCGAATGTATAAACTGCATCATCATTTGTAACCGTGCAAGTGAGGAAGAATTCACATTTTGAGTTTCTGGGTAACAAATAACATTTGAAGTTATGAGTGCCCATATCTTTTGTAATTGAACAGATATTTGTAGTTCATTTATTTCACCTCTGCTAAACTGTATAAGCTTTTGCATTTCAGACAAAATTTCTTTCTGCCATTCCTGTGAAGAAGAAAAAATGTAATAACCCAAAGATGAGTTCAGAAAGGGTAACACAAATTTCTGATAGATTAAACTTTCTTTCGGAGCAATCAGAGACGGAAGAAAGAGAAAATTTGGAATTACAGCGTCATTTTCGGAATGCATTTTATGAACAACTTTGGAATTAATAAATATTCCCTGTCCCTCGGACATGTCAAAATTATCTTCTCCTACATTAAAGTGAACTATACCGGATTCGATATATACAAATTCAAATTCGGTATGCCAATGCCAGTCAATACAGTTAAAATCATAATCAGTTATGTTATCATCATAGAGTTTGTATGGAAAAAGATGAGTCCCATGTAAAGCAGTTTCCATCAGTGTATCATCGGTTTTTATACTTACAAGCTTTTTCTTTTCTTTCTGCGACATGGCAGTCCTCTCCTGAACAATCTGTTTTACGATATTATACAGCATAATTGCGATATTATATAGTGAAAAATAAACAAAATTGCTATATAGTTCTATTTAGACGTAAGGAGAAGATAAATGTATGCACAGGTTGAATTTGGTTTATGTGATGAAAAAGAATGTATTTCTATCATTTTAGATAATGAGGAACAGGTAAATGAATTTATGTTAATGCTTATTGAAAAGTCATTTATAGTGAATTGTGAACCAAGATACTTAGGTGCGTTCTATGAGGGAAGTGTTTGGTGTGGAGATGAGCATTATCTAAGAATAACAACAAAGAGAGTTGAGGAAAAATGATGAAGAATTATAAAAAGACAAAATTAGCGTGTTATTTGGGATTTATTACGCAGGCAGTTGCTGCGAATTTTGCACCTTTACTATTTCTGAAATTTCATACAGATTACAATATTTCACTTGGAAACATTGCTATGATATCAACATCCTTTTTCTTTACACAGCTTTTGGTAGATTTGTTTTGTGCCAAGTACGTGGACAAAATTGGATATAGAGTATGCATTGTTGCTTCTGAAGTATGTTCGGCTGCAGGCCTTGTAGGTTTGGCATTTTTACCGGAAATAATTCCATCTCCGTTTATTGGTATTATTATAAGTGTCATTTTGTATGCGATTGGAAGTGGCTTAATCGAGGTTTTAGGAAGTCCTATTGTGGAAGCATGTCCGTTTGAGAACAAGGAGGCTACTATGAGCCTTCTGCATTCCTTTTACTGTTGGGGAGCAGTTGGAACTATACTTGTTTCGACCGTTTTTTTTCTGCTATTTGGAATTGGCAACTGGAAATGGCTTGCTGTTATTTTTGCATTAATTCCTGCTATCAATATTATTAATTTTGCAACTTGTCCGATTGAATCATTAGTAGAGGAAGGACAGGGAATGGGAATCAGAAAATTATTTTCAAATCCCATGTTCCTGATTGCCATTGTGATGATGGTCTGTTCCGGGGCATCGGAGCTTGCAATGGCACAATGGGCATCTGCGTACGCAGAATCAGCCCTAGGCTTTTCAAAGGCAGTGGGAGATATTGCCGGACCTTGTATGTTTGCTGTGACGATGGGAATTTCACGAGTGTTGTTTGGAAAAGCCGGTGATAAAATAAAACTAAACAGATTTATGATTGGTTCCGGTATCTTATGTTTTGTATGTTATTTATTAGCGTCATTTTCAGAAAATCCGATCATTGGACTTGCTGGATGTATTGTATGTGGGTTTTCTGTAGGAATCATGTGGCCCGGTACAATCAGCATCTCTTCCAAAGCATTTCCAACAGGAGGAACTGCAATGTTTGCACTTTTAGCAATGGCAGGTGATCTTGGAGGAAGCATAGGTCCAGCCATTGTAGGAAGGGTTGCGGACATGTTTGGAGGTAGTATTCATGTGGGCATGCGCATTGGACTCCTGTTTCCGATTACGTTGTGTTTTATGCTATTTTTATTCAATATAATGAACCACAATGCAAAATAGTTTATGAAGCAACATACACTATCGAGGATGGAATCTATAAAACAAGCACCAAATGACTTGTAATGTCATTTGGTGCTTGTTTTGACTTAAGAATTATTTACCATAGTTCCAACGAATCTTCCGCATCTATCTACATCTGCATAGTACCGTCAAGATAAAGTCGAGCATACTTCACAGGATTGTCTATTGCCAAAGCATTCAAGGCACACTCTGAATTAGGTGTTGTCTTTAATCCTTCCTCTGCCTTTGCACAATCAATCCGAAGAATATATCCGGCATAAGTGCATATATCAATGCTGTTATGATAAATGTTGTAATCTGCATATATTATGTTCATTAAACCAATCCTCTTTTCTGTAAAATTCAAAAAGCATTTCAAGCAGTTCACACAGTCCGTTCATATTATGCTATAATGTGTTATGCGATTTTGCTTCCCTTATTTTTTCCCTTACGAGGGTTCGTAAAGCCTTGTGAAACGATATAACACAAGGGAATACCTAAGGGAAAGCTCACTTACAGAAAAGTTAGTGTTTATAAGGGTTAGCGGGGAGTTTATTAATAAAATATAACAGCTAATGAAACCCTTAAATTAAGTGATTATACAATCGGAATTTGCACAATTCTTGAACTCAACACAAACTGCCATCAGTGTTGTTCCGTTG
>NZ_QUEC01000055.1:0-9295 GCF_003478095.1 Clostridium sp. AF34-10BH | reverse complement strand
TTATGTACCGCTACGCTCTGCGACAGGAGCGCATCGTACTAAAGTACGAGCGTGCCGCGTTTCTTATACCTTGCCAAGGGCTACGGGGATTTGATAGCATTTCTTTACTAACTTTCCATCTATCTTCAGCCAGTCTCTACCCACCCTGCATGGCAAAAACAACACCTTCACCCCAGCGGCTTCGGCTTCCGCCAGAGCGGTACCAAATTCCGGCTGCATTTCCACATAAGGACGTACTTCCGTCACTCCTTCCATCTGAATCACAAAGGCAACCACACATTCATATCCTTCCTGTCTCGCTGCGGCCAGTTCCCGCAGATGCTTCACCCCACGCTCCGTGGGTGCATCGGGAAAATAGCCGATGCCGTTGATCTCCAGAGTACAGCCTTTCACTTCCATGAGTATTTTGTGCTCCCCTTTTTCCAGATAGAAATCAATGCGGGAATTTCCATAGGTATACTCCGGTCTGACCACATCATAGTCCTGCGCCTCCAGCCATTCCTTCACGACCTTATTCGGTGCCTGACTGTCAATGTTGATCCAGCCGATCCTGTCTTTATAAACAGCCACCAGGTCATACAATGTCTTTCTTGCCGGATTATCCGACTGTTCCAGACGCACCGCTGCCCCAGGGAGCAAAAGCTCCCTGCATCTTCCGGTATTTTTCACATGCACCGTCTCCGCTTTCCCTGCAATCTCCACATGGGCAATAAACCGGTTGGGACGGTCAATGAATTTTCCCTCTACGATCTTTCCATACTTCATGTAAAATTTCCTATCCTTAACTCTATCCGCTCCCAGACTTTCGACACTGCTTTACGCCCCCAATTGCCAAGACTCTGCGGCATTTCCCGAGGTCTCCCGCGACCGTCCGCCACATGCTCATTCTATCCGCACTCGCCGTTCCGCATAGACTTCACTAGCAGCGGCACCTCGAACAACAGCATCACGATCCATCCGACCATATTGGCCCAGGCCAGGCTGGCAAATTCCATCTGTAACAGACGGATCATTACAAATACTGCCACAACTCTGCCGAACATATTCATAAATGTGCTGTACAATGTCACTTTCAGATCACCAATACCACGGAAGAATCCCTGCACACCATTGGTCAATCCCGGCAGAATATACATCCAGGAGATCAGATGCAGATAACTGATACCCAGAGATACCACCTGTGCATCCCCGTCCTCGGCGAACAATGTCATGATCTGCGGAGCCAGTCCCCAGATTACACAGAACAATCCGATGGAATAGACCAGTTCGATCAAAAGACCTGTCTGGAATCCCTTCTTCATCCGCTCCTTATGCCCTGCACCCTTGTTCTGTGCCAGAAAAGTCGTCATGGCATGTCCGATATTCTGCTGTGGTGTATAGGCAAAATCATCCACTCGGTTCACTGCGGTAAATGCCGCCATGACCGCAACACCCTGCGTATTGACCACAGACTGTATGATCAGTTTTCCCAGCTGCAGACATACCTGCTGCATGGCACTGGTACTGCCGTAGCTGACTGTCTTGCCCAGCAGGCTCTTATCGAATACCCACCACTTTTTCCCAAGACATAAAAGAGGAATCTTTTTCTTAATATATATACCGCACAGCAGGCAACAAAGTCCCTCGCTGCACACTGTGGCAATGGCACTTCCCGCCACACCCCAGCGCAGTACCACAACAAAAAACAGATCTCCGAAGATATTCAGGAAAGCACTGGTCACCAGAAAATACAGCGGCGTCTTGCTGTCTCCCAGCGCCCGCATGGTATTTGCC
Organism: Clostridium sp. AF34-10BH; assembly: GCF_003478095.1. NCBI lineage: Bacteria > Bacillati > Bacillota > Clostridia > Eubacteriales > Clostridiaceae > Clostridium > Clostridium sp. AF34-10BH. The sequence continues at coordinate 7,522 of NZ_QUEC01000055.1, read as the reverse complement.
AGAAAATTATACATGAATGTAAAGATCAGGCCCATGAAAATGATCCTAAGATATGCCGCAGCTTCGGGTATGGCTGTCTCCGGCACCCGAATGAGACGAAGCACCGGATTCGCCAGAAGAAGCATCAACAGTGAAAACACTACGGAAAACCCGCAGCCAGCTAACATCGTCGTACTGATCTGTCTGGATAAAGTATCATAATCCTTCGCTCCGTACTGGGAGCTCATCAACACACTGGCTCCCATGCACATCCCGCTGATCAACAGGATTGCGATATTCATAATAGGAGTGGAAGTTCCCACTGCCGCCAGTGCCTGTTCTCCTACATATTTTCCCACAATGACGGAGTCCGCTGCATTGTAGGTCAGCTGAAACAGATTCCCCAGTACCAACGGGATTGTAAAAGATACTAAGGGTAACAGTATCTTTCCCTGGGTCATGTCGTGTTTCTCTATCGTACTCATTGCTTTATTGTCCTTTCACTGTCATTTTCTTCGGTAATTGTCTTTCCTTCTTTTTAAGAATTCCATCCTCTTCTGGGGCCGCCTCTGTACTGTCCTGTGAACTTTCATTACCGCTGACGGATAACGCGCTCTCCAGTCCGCTCTGTTTCTGCCCGTCTATACTGTTCCCGGATGCTGCCTGCTGTCCGCTGTCTGTCGAAGCAGAGTCTGTCATTTCAGCCATATTGGCACTATCCTCCGCAGCCTCACTCTCCGGCATAGCAGCCTCCGCTTCCGCCATTGCCGCCTCTTCCTGGATCTCCTGATCCTCAGTGATACCGTAGGCCATCTGCGGTGCTGCCGTATCCGCATTGCCGGTACTGTCTGCCATTTTGGTACTGCTCATTGTCATATACAATACTCCCGCTACCACGAAACACAGGCAGGCTGCCGCAATGCGGGTCACATAGCGCATCGGGAACTTATGTACCCTTCCCGAATTTCTGATCTGTTCGCTTCGAAGCAACAGATCCTCATCCACTCCGGACATCGCCCGGAACAGTTTTTCTTCTTTTAAATTCACATCTTGATTATTGTTCTTATTACAATCGCTCATATCCTTCATCACCGCTTTCGTCTCTTTCTCCGTCTATAAGACGATTCCCTGTTGTTCCAGATATTTTTGCAGTTTTTTTCTGGTCCGGAACAGCGATGTCTTCACCGTATTCAGATTCATTCCATAACGCCCGGCGATCTCCGCATATTCCTCTACGAACCAGTATCTGCGCAGGAATACATTGCACTCCTGTTCCGAAAGTGTATGCAGGAACGCATTGATGCTCCGCTCCAGTTCCGCCGCTTCCACGGCTTCTTCTGTGTTATGCGCCGCCGGAATGCACTCTGCCAGTTCATCCAGTGTCGTATCCATAATACCATTCCCTCGTTTCTGTGCATTTTTCGCCTTCCATCTATCAAACGACAAGTTCCGGGTAATAGTTCCCAGAAACAGCTCCAGACGATTCGGTTTTTTCGGTGGAATCGCATTCCAAGCCCGCATCCAGGTATCATTCAGACATTCTTCGGTATCTTCTCTGTCATGCAGGATATGATAAGCAATACTATAGCAGTATTTTCCGTAGCTCTTTTGTGTCTCTGCGATGGCCTGTTCGTCCCTCGCCCAATACAGTTCCAATATTGAGGTATCCTCCACTGGCTGTCTCCTTTCCAAAAAGGGCACTGCCACAGTTTTTTCTGTAACAGTGCCTCTCTTCATTTCTTCATTTCTCCATTTGCTCCGTTCCATCTTATCCGAGCTGGAATTTCTTCGCATTTGCATTCAGTGAACCCGCAATTTCATTCAGCTGTGTGGTAGCCTGTCGGCAATCCTCCACGATCTCCGCCAGCTGATCCATGGTAGCTGCGGTCTCTTCGGTGCTTGCCGCATTGTTCTGGGAGATCTCGGTAAGTCCGTCGATCTTCTCCACCACATCCGTCTTATAATTCTCAATATGATCCAGCTCGCCGGAGATCACATTGATCTCACCGACTACCTTCTGAACCTCCTGGTTCAGGGTGCTGAAGACATTCAGCGTGGTACCCAGCTTCTCGTTCTGCTGATGGATCTCGCCTACCACACCGTTCATGATCTCTACACTCTGATTGGAGTTGCTGATCAGGTTCTCTACGATGCCACGGATCTTGTCTGCGGATTCCCTGGACTGGTCTGCCAGACCACGGATTTCTTCGGCTACGACTGCAAAACCTCTGCCCATCTCGCCGGCTCTCGCTGCCTCAATACTGGCATTTAATGACAGCAGGTTGGTCTGGTTCGCAATACCTGCGATGATATCGGTAGCTGCCTGAATCGCCTGTGCGGACTCGTTGGTGATATTGGTCTGCTCCTGCACCTGATCCACCGACTGCTGTGTATGAGAGCTGATCTCCAACAGTTCCTTCAGGGTGCTGTCCACGGTAGCATTGCTCTCCTTCATGTTGGCAGCACTGCTGCTCAAAGCATTAACACTGTCTGCCGTACGGCCCAGTGCATTGCTCATCTCGTTCATGCTTTCGCTGACTTTCTGGGTATCCGCCGCCTGTGTGGTAGCTCCCTGGGCAATCTCATTCACAGCTGTATTTACAGAAGAAATGGACTGTCCGATGCTGTCAAAATTGCTGGTGAACGTTCCCGTAAACTCATTCATATCCAGCATGGAATTGTGAATATCCCTGATAATTCCGGAAAAGCCGTTCACTACAGAGTATACAGCCCGTGCGCTCTTACCTACTTCATCACTGCGGTTTAACAGCTTATCGGGAACCTTGAAGTTCAATTTACCCTCTGCGATCTGATCCAGATTACCTACTACACCCAGTAGTGCTTTGGAGATCATGCCTACTACAATAAAGGTGGAGACACAGAATGCTGTCACAAGGATCAGAATCGCTATTGCTCTTCCGGTTACAATCCCTTTGTAAAGCGCATTCACTTCCCTTACCGGCATACAGGCAGCCAGAATACCCACAACCGTGCCGTCGGTATTCTTCAAAGGTGCCAGATATGCATAGCATCCGGTATCCCCCAGCTTCAGGGAATTGGAAAAATAGACTTCTCCACCCAGTACCTTGGAAGCCACTTTTTCACTCAGAGTGATGGTACCTCCGGTCAGATTGGTCACAGCCAGATCACTGCCCCAGAACAGTGCCACATCCACACCGGCATTCTGTTTGAAAGCATCGAGTACCTGCTTATTGTCCGTAAGATTCAGTTCCCCTTTATAAAGTGCTCCGTTCTCGTATGAAAAGTCCCCGGGAGTGGAATTGTTCAGGCTCATTTCCAATGCATATTCCGTCGCTGCCAGCTCATGCTTCATCATTGCGTCGGAAATTCTGTCCCCTGCGGAATTCAATGCCAGGATGGCAATGACTGCGATCGCTATAAGCGGTACCAGTACGATTGCCAGGATCTTGACTACCATGTTAGCTCCCTTTTTCTCCTTCAGGCGCTTAGCTTCATCAATACCTGTCCCATTTTCCCCTTTGATCTGTTCTTTGCTTACCTCTTCTGTCATAAATAAAGCAACCTCCTTTGTACCTTTAACAGTTCATGCATAATAGAATTATACCGCACAGTTAATAAAAAAGCTATGCTTTTTCTGCAATCAGATCCTTGATCACTTCGCCTGCGAGAATCAATCCCGCTACGGACGGTACAAATGAAATACTGCCGGGGATGGCTCTTCTGTCCGTGCATTTATGAGTGGTACCCGGAGGGCAGACACAGCCTGTCTTGCAGCTGTTTTCCATATTTTCCAGCGGCTTCACCGGGCTTTCCGTAGAATACACCACCTTCAGCTTCTTCACACCGCGCTTTTTCAGTTCTCTGCGCATGACCTTCGCCAAAGGGCACATGGTAGTCTTGTAGATATCCGCCACATGGAACTGCGTGGGGTCTAATTTGTTGCCGGCTCCCATACAGCTGATAACGGGAACTCCCGCCTCCTTCGCCCGCATGATGATCTCCAGCTTGGCAGTCACGGTATCCACCGCATCCACCACGTAATCATACTGGGTAAAATCAAACTGGTCTGCCGTCTCCGGGAGATAAAAACATTTGTGTACTGTAACCTGTGCCTCCGGGTTGATGGAGTGTACACGTTCCTCCATGACATCTACCTTGTATTTGCCGATGGTCTTCCTGGTAGCGATGATCTGACGATTGATATTCGTCAGACATACTTTGTCATCGTCGATCAGGTCGAAGGCTCCGACACCGCTGCGGGCCAGAGCCTCCACCACATAACCGCCGACACCGCCGATGCCGAACACAGCAACTCTCGCATGATACAGGTGCTGCATAGCCTCCTTACCGATCAATAATTCTGTTCTGGAAAATTCATTTAACATAATTCACTGTTCCTACCAATCTACTGGGAATACTCTCGAAAGAGTATACCACATCTTTACAGATTGTCATAGAGTCCCTGAATAAAATTTTTCACCTGCACATTATTTTCCGGTGTGGTATCTTCCAAAGTCGCATGTATAAAGGGTTTGCGCTCCTTCATGAACTTCAGTACAGAAGTATAATCCATCTGTCCCAGACCGCAGCCTACAGAACGAAGCTTCCCGTCCTCGGGAATAAAGTCTTTCAGATGTACCATAGCCACATCTTCACCCAGCAGATCGATTGCTTCATCCACGATAGCCACCTGATCCTTGTAATTGCAGTAATCCAGCAGGTTCACCGGATCCAGAATGATCTGAAGGTTGGGAGAATTGATCTCATCCAGCACTCTTCTGGCTCTGGCGGGGTTGTATACGATATGCTTCCATACCGGCTCGATGGCCATGACAACGCCCATCTGCTCCGCGTATTTTACTACCGGGCGTAAGTTGGTGATAAAGGTCTGTAATGCTTCTTCTCCGTGGCATTCCGGAACCGCGGTATAGGTCTCGTTGGGAGCACCGGTCTCAGTTCCCACGACACCGCAGCCCAGCCAGGAAGCAAAACGGATATGTGCCATATAACGGTGGGTAATTTTCGCAAGCTGCTCCGGGTTGGGGTTTGCCAGGTTCAAATAGCATCCTAATACCGCAACATCCACCTGATTTTTTGCGAATACATTTTTCATGTACATGGCAAGTCCCGGGGTCAGCGCCTCATCCGTGGTGGGGAACTCGCTGATCACCTTACCGGGGGCCAGATGTCCGCAGACAAAGCCCAACTCATGTACATTGGCAATACGCTCCTCAAAAGGAAGCTTTTTCGTATCATGTAAACGGATTCCTAACTGCATATTTTCCTCCATTCCGATCACGGCTCCTGGGCCGTATTCTCTTCTGCTTATCTCTATTATAACGCGAGCTCACGAATTCGTGCTATCGCACTCTACATCCTGCTTCGCAGCTATCATGATCAGCTTCGCCGTTCGCCGAGAGTGAGCAAGCTCCCTCTGGCTCTCTTGCGCTCATTATATCAACGTCTGATCAGTTCATCCACACCTTCCAGTTCGTAAGCTTCTCCGACCTGTCCTTCAATCTTCACATTGTCCAGTGTCAGTTTTGCTACATTTCTGGCAAACATTCCGCGCTTGCTGCTCTTCTCCACGCCGTCAGACATGGCGGGGACATCACACTTGGCATTTTCAGCGTAGCTGATGGAAATGTCCTTCATGTAGATTTCCTCGATCTTCTGCTCAGGAAGTCCGTCGAAGAACGCAGCTGCCACATGGCAGTTCGTACATTCCATGTTTTCAAATACCATCTTTTTCACCTGCGGTGTTCTGTCGTCCACAGGGTAAACATCTCTGGACTGGACATAAGTGGTCTTGCCGTCGGGATCACAGAAATAGAAGCAGTTGACCACCAGCGGTGTCATCACATGGTCCAGCGTCAGATTTCGGAAAATGATATTGCTGAGAATTGCATCTTTTCCTCTGCCGCGACGGGTCTTGATACGCAGACCTCTGTCTGTATGACGGAAAATACAGTCTTCCACTGTCAGATTTACCACGCCGCCTGCCATTTCACTTCCCAGAGTTACGGCACCGTGGCCGTTCTCCATAAGGCACTGACGGATATGAATATTCTCGGAAGGAGTCTTATGCTTTTTGCCCATGTAGATCTTACCGCTCTTGACTGCAATACAGTCATCTCCCAGGGAAAAACGCACACCCAGGATCTCCACATTTTTGCAGGATTCCGGATCCAGTCCGTCGGTGTTGGGGGAATCGCTGGGATTCTGCACGGTCACACCGATGAATTTCAGATCATTGCTGAAATAGGGATGCAAGGTCCAGGAAGGGGAATTGCAGAAGGTCACACCCTGCAAAATCACATTTTTACATCCGCTGATGAAAAACAGTCTGGGACGGAATGCAATATTCATAACCTTCGGATCCTTCCACCAGTTTTCTTTGGAAGCATTGCCGTTGATCTTACCCTGCCCATAGATCACCACATCCTCTGCACCGATACCACAGATAATGCCGGAGAACATAGGTAAAGGATTGCCCTCCCAAGTGCCCAGATTGTACTCGTCGGTCTCATCATAGCTCTGCAGCATTCCGGGGAACGTAGGGAATTTCTCTCTGTCGGTAAAGGCCTTCAGCTCCGCGCCCTCTGCCAGCTCGATCCGGATATGGCTCTTTAAGAACAGACTGGTTATGCGGTAGATTCCCGCCGGGAAATACACTCTGCTGTTCACCGGACATGCCATGATGGCAGCCTGAATAAAGTGGGTATCGTCATGTTCCCCGTCACCCTTGGCACCGAATCTGGTCACATCCAGAGTCACGTACTCATAATCCGTCTTGAAAGATACTTCGCCCTGCTTTTCTCCGTTCACATAAGCTTCCACCACATACTTCTGATCCGGCTTTAAATCAAACAGGGAAGTGATGGTCTTCTCTGTGGTCAGTGACGGCTCACCGTTTACCCGCAGCTCCACGGGCTGTTTTGTAAAATATCTGCCGCCGTCTGCGATCTCTATGGTCGCACTGCGGGCAGTATGCATAATATGTCTGATTTCCATGCGCTGTTTCCTCTCGTTCTCTACCTAATGCACTCCTGATATTTTTCCGCTAACAATAAATACTCCGCACATGCCTTCTGTACGGCATCGCAGAATACCTTTTCCGATGTGGCATCCATGGCAAACTTATTTTCCTTTGCATCATAATACTGCTCCAGCATACGCTTTACCGCACTGCGGAAATTGTCCAGAAGCTCTCTGTAATTCTCGTAGATCTCCGGGCTGATCTGCTCTACGGTATGAAGCATGACTGCGGTATAAGCTGCACCGTTTTCAGCACTGAATTCACTTTCTGCATGCTTTTTCAGCACACGCATCTGTGCCATGATATCCGGATAGCCTTCTTTTTTATTCTCCGTGGTCTCATAGGCCGCATAGACGGGATACACCAGATCCGCCGCCTGATAAATGTTGCCCAGACCTGCACTCTGCTGCACGGCTGCCAGGTCGAAAATGCCTTCCTCCGTACGGGGAAGTGCCTTGATTTCCTGAATTGTCATAGTTTTTGTCATTCCTTTCGCTTCGCTCAAGGCACAAACAAGTTATG
>NZ_QUEC01000054.1:0-10143 GCF_003478095.1 Clostridium sp. AF34-10BH | reverse complement strand
TTATGAACCCTTATATAAGTGCGCCCAAAAATCTACTTTATTTTTCACTCTTTAAACTCTCCCATAAAAAATTGTCGTAAACAGAATAAGTGTAACATAGAAATAAGGAAAATACAGTACGAAACAGTCTGATTGAGAATGGAAAAATTCGATCATGCAAGAGTAAAAATTGAATGGATGCATTTTAATTTTAATATAAAACAATCATTCTGAGGGAAAATACAGAACTGCTATAAATATAAGCCAGCAATGGCGCTGCTGAATGACGGTGTATCTGGCAATTTAAAGTATATTTTTTCCTGCATTTCGCATACTAACTGCAACGTTAATGATTAGTAATGCGAGATGATGATTTATCTTACGCAATATATCATGGAGGAAAAAATGATGAAAGCAACCGGAATTGTAAGAAGAATAGATGACCTGGGACGCATCGTGATCCCGAAGGAGATCCGCCGCACGTTACACATCAGAGAGAGTGATCCGCTGGAGATATTCACCGACAGAGAGGGGCAGGTCATCCTGAAAAAATATTCCCCCATCGGAGAGATGACCACATTTGCCAAACAGTATGCGGAAAGCCTGGCACAGGTGTCGGGACATGCCACACTGATCGCGGACAGAGACCAGTTCATCGCCGTCTCAGGAGGCTGTAAGCAGCTGTTAAATAAATCCGTGAGCCGTCAACTGGAAGAGAAGGTCAATAACAGAGAGACTGTGATTGCCGCAAAAGGAGACCGCAACTATGTCAACATTGCGGAGGACATTGCCGTGGACTATGCCTGGCAGCTGATCACGCCGATCATCTGCGAAGGGGACATCATCGGAAGTGTGATCCTGTTGGAAAATGACGGGAAGAGCAAAATGGGAGAAGTGGAGCAGAAACTGGCTCTGTCTGCGGCGGGCTTCCTGGGCAGACAGATGGAACAATAATCTTTTCCAAAAATGAAGCAAGTATGTTGATTTTCAGTTAAATTATCCATATAATAGAATAGAAAAGTGCAACCAGTTGCAAAAATCTATTCCAGGGAGAAAATATATGGATATTCGCAGAGATTTCTATTTGGAAAAGTTAATAAAAAGAAAGAGCAATGGATTAATCAAGGTGATTACCGGTATTCGAAGATGTGGTAAGTCTTATCTGCTGAATAACATTTTCTATCATCATTTGTTAGATTCCGATGTGGAAGCAGACCATATCATACGGTTTGCCTTTGATTCTGCGGATGATCTTTACCTGATCGGTGAAAGTCTTATTCAGATCGAAAAGGAAAAGCGGGGTGTGGATCCGGAGAAATTTATGGCATATATTCGGTCGAAAACTACAGGAGAGGGAATATATTATCTGCTGTTGGATGAAATTCAGATGCTGGATTGTTTTGAGGCTGTTTTGAATGGATACCTTCGCAAAGAGAATATTGATGTGTTTGTGACGGGAAGTAACGCAAAACTGTTGTCAAAGGATATTGCTACGGAATTTGCAGGCAGGGGTGATGAAATTCATATGTACCCTCTCAGCTTTGCTGAATTTATGTCTGTTTATAACGGAGATAAATATACCGGGTTATCTGAATATATGCTTTACGGTGGAATTCCATTAGTGGTTCTGCGGGATGGTGCCGGGGATAAAGCAACAGCGCTGCAGAATTTATTTAACGAAATTTATATCCGTGATATTACGAAACGGAATCGTATAAAGAATATTGGGGAACTGGAAGACCTGCTAAATATTCTTTCCTCTGCGATCGGTTCGTTGACCAATCCGGAAAAACTAAAGAACACTTTTAAAACCGTGAAGAAATCTAAAATTACTTCTGCAACCATAAAGAAATATTTGGATTACTTTGAAGATTCTTTTTTGATAGAGTCAGCACAGCGTTATGATATTAAAGGAAAGTCATATATAGAGACTCCTAAGAAATATTATTTTTCTGATTTGGGGCTTCGGAATGCCAGAATTCATTTCCGGCAGTTGGAGCAGACACATTCCATGGAAAATGTAATCTATAACGAACTCCGGATGCGGGGATATAGTGTGGATGTAGGTGTTGTCCCTATCGCAGAAAAAGATTTGGAAGGAAAGGTAAACCGCAGGCAACTGGAAGTGGATTTTGTCTGCAATCTTGGTTCTGCCAGATATTACATTCAATCGGCATATTCTCTTCCGGATGAAGCAAAGCGGACGCAGGAAATCCGACCGTTCCGGAAGATTGATGACTCTTTTAAGAAACTTGTCATTACAAAAGATATTGTGCAGCCATATTATGATGAATATGGTATTCTGACAATCAATATTTATGATTTCCTGTTGAATCCGGAATGCCTGCAAGGTTAAAGATAACAAGATCAGAAACAAATAAAAAACGGTCGTAACCGGGTTAAGATACCACCTGGTTACGACCGTTTGTCTTACCGATATATAATTTCTCATCAGCTTCTTTTAATAATGCAGGAATATCTTTGTCGGGGTCACAGATCAGACCGAAGGTCATATTTACTTTTACGTGCTGCCCTTCGTAGAGTGTATCCAGTTCGTGGATTTTGTCCATGAGAAGCTCCAGCTGCTTCCGGGCTTCTGTAAGATCTACATTTTCAAATACCAGTAGAAATTCCTCACCACCCCAACGCGCGGCAAAGCCACGGCGCCACATATGCTGTTTCAGCAGGGCAGAAACATTTTTCAGTACGGTATCCCCGCATTCATGACCGTAGGTATCGTTAACCTTTTTGAAAAAGTCAATATCTCCGATGGCGAGCGCAAAAGAATGGCGGGAGGATCTGGCTTCCTCGAAGATCTGCCGCAGCTTTTTGTCTCCGCTGCGGCGGTTGTACAGCTCGGTCAGGGCATCCTGCTCGATCATGGTACGAAGAGAACGCTGCATGGACAGGGCACAGCGACCGATATCACCTAACTCATCACTGCGCTTTGTTACGGAATGATCCAGTGTGGCGTTCAGATTCCCGGAGGCTACTTCCGACAGGAAACTATGGATATGGAGTAATACAGCCACGAATCTTCTGGTGTAAAAATAGATGCAGACAGATACGAGAGCCACAAAACCGATGATCAGCCACGTCAGCGGATAGACGTAATTCTGAATGGATAGGGAGACTGTTTCACTGGGTCTGCCCACAAAAAGCATTCCGACGACGCTGCCGTCCTGATTGCGCAGAGGTATATAGTAGGAAAAATAAGCTTTGCCGTTAATGAGGGTATGAGTGTAGAAATGATTTTCGCCGGTGTTCAAAACATCCCGGATCACAATATCGGGAGCACCGGAACCGACGATGCGTTCATCCTGGGCATTATACAGGGTCGTCAGAATGCGGGTATCCTGATAGAACAGGGTGATGTCCAGTCCGGTATCCTCTTTGAACTGATCCAGAAGAGAATAGTCCCTGGTGATATCCGTCTCTCCTTTATACAGAAGATAAGCAACATCTCCCTCCAGGTGGTAATCGCCGGGATAGGCAGCGTTCAGAAGTGTAGTGGCACTTTTCGTGGCATCATACAATTCACGTTCCACTTCCTGATACATAGTTTTTGTGAACCATTGGGAAGTGAAAAACAACATCGCAATTCCCAACGCCAGTAAAGGAAGCAGTCCGATCGCCTGCAGAGTATATGATATTTTACCGCCGCTTTTTTTGGGCGTATTTTGCGTATTTTCCATAGAATTCCCTGCCCCTTCCGGTAAGATCGGTACACATATCAGTATTAATATAATTATATGAAATAAATGTCGGAAAAGCAAGAAATAAAAGCTTTATAAGCAAATCTCAACATCCGGCTTGACAACGCAAAAAAATGAGATATATAATAGCGGTATATCAAAAATGCATTGACGAAGAGAGTAACTTTTCCGCAGAAAGGCAAAGCGAGCCGGTGATGGTGAGAGACCGGTGCGAGTAAGGGAATCGTGAAAATCACTTCTGAGCTGTCAGAACCAAAGCGTATGCCGGTAGTTCTGGACGGAATCCCGCCGTTATCGGGAAGCATATCACTCCTATATAATAGGAAGTATGTTGTAAGAGGTGGTTAACGAATGCATAAGCTTCGTCCTGTTACGGGACGGAGCTTATTTTTGTACTATTCAGAGGAAAGCATCGAAGATGCGATTTTGTGAATGAGGCGCTGAATAGTACAAAAGCTGTAATAAGAAAAGAAAGGAAGCGCACTATGTACAAGCAGGTACCTACAAGCCTGAATTTCGTAGACCGTGAGAAAGCCGTCGAGAAATTCTGGGAAGACAACGACATTTTCAAAAAAAGTATGGAGCATCGTAAGGAAGGCGAAACCTATACCTTCTACGACGGACCGCCTACCGCTAACGGTAAGCCTCACATCGGTCATGTAGAGACCCGTACCATCAAGGATATGATCCCCAGATACCGTACCATGAAGGGATATATGGTTCCCCGTAAGGCCGGCTGGGATACTCACGGACTTCCCGTAGAACTGGAAGTCGAGAAGATGCTGGGTCTGGACGGTAAGGAGCAGATCGAGGAATACGGTCTGGCACCTTTCATTGACAAATGTAAAGAGAGCGTCTGGAAATATAAGGGAATGTGGGAAGATTTCTCCCGTACCGTTGGTTTCTGGGCGGACATGGATAACCCTTATGTTACCTATGATGACAATTTCATCGAGTCCGAGTGGTGGGCACTGAAGACCATCTGGGACAAGGGTCTGTTGTACAAGGGCTTCAAGATTGTTCCCTACTGCCCTCGCTGCGGAACCCCGCTGTCCAGTCACGAAGTGGCACAGGGCTATAAGGCAGTCAAAGAGCGCTCCGCTATCGTACGTTTCAAGGTAAAGGGCGAGGATGCATATTTCCTGGCATGGACCACCACTCCCTGGACCCTTCCTTCCAACGTTGCACTGTGCGTGAATCCGGAGGAGACCTACCTGAAGGTGAAGGCTGCTGACGGTTATACCTATTATATTGCAAAGGCACTGGCAGACAAGGTTCTGGGACGTCTTGCAGAAGAGGGCAAGGATGCTTACGAAGTACTGGAGACTTATGTTGGTAAGGATCTGGAGTACAAGGAGTACGAGCCTCTGTACAAGTGTGCGGGAGATGCCGCTGAAAAGCAGAAGAAAAAGGCACATTTCGTAACCTGCGACGGTTATGTAACCATGACCGACGGTACCGGTATCGTTCATATTGCACCGGCTTTCGGTGAAGACGACAGCCGTATCGGACGTAACTATGAACTGCCCTTCGTACAGTTCGTAGATGGCAAGGGTGATCTGACCGCAGAGACTCCTTATGCCGGTAAATTTGTAAAGGATGCAGATCCTCTGGTATTAAAGGATCTGGACGCAGAGGGCAAGCTGTTCGATGCACCGAAGTTCGAGCATGATTATCCTTTCTGCTGGAGATGTGATACTCCGCTGATCTACTATGCAAGAGAGTCCTGGTTCATCAAGATGACCGCTGTGAAGGATGATCTGGTACGTAATAATAAGACCATCAACTGGATCCCCGCTTCCATCGGTGAGGGACGTTTCGGCAACTGGCTGGAGAATATTCAGGACTGGGGCGTATCCCGTAACCGTTACTGGGGTACTCCGTTAAATATCTGGGAGTGCGAATGCGGACACCAGCATTCCATCGGCAGCCGTGAAGAGCTGTACAAGATGAGCGGCAATGAGAAGGCGAAGACTGTAGAATTCCATCGTCCTTACATTGACGAGATCACTATCACCTGCCCCGAGTGCGGCAAGCAGATGAAGCGTGTTCCTGAGGTGATCGACTGCTGGTTCGACTCCGGAGCAATGCCTTTTGCGCAGCATCATTATCCGTTTGAAAACAAGGATCTGTTCGAGCAGCAGTTCCCTGCCAACTTTATCTCCGAGGCAGTGGACCAGACCCGTGGATGGTTCTACTCTCTGCTAGCGGAATCCACCCTGCTCTTCAACAAGGCTCCTTACAAGAACGTTATCGTTATGGGCCATGTACAGGATGAGAACGGTCAGAAGATGAGTAAGAGTAAGGGCAATGCGGTAGATCCTTTCAACGCACTGGAGACCTACGGTGCAGATGCCATCCGTTGGTATTTCTACACCAGTTCCGCACCCTGGCTGCCGAAGAGATTCTCCGGCAAGGCCGTACAGGAAGGACAGCGTAAATTCATGGGTACCCTGTGGAACACCTACGCATTCTTCGTACTGTATGCAAATATTGACAATTTTGACGCTTCCAAATATACACTGGAATATGACAAACTGCCCGTAATGGATAAGTGGCTGCTGTCCAAGCTGAATTCTACCGTTGCAGAAGTAGACAGCAATCTGGACCAGTACCGTATCCCCGAGGCTGCCAAGGCTTTGCAGGACTTCGTCGATGAGATGAGTAACTGGTATGTAAGACGCAGCCGTGAGCGTTTCTGGGCAAAGGGTATGGAGCAGGATAAGATCAATGCCTACATGACGCTGTACACCGCACTGGTGAACATCTGTAAGGCAGCCGCACCCATGATCCCCTTCATGACCGAGGATATTTACCAGAATCTGGTAAGAAGCAATGATGCATCCGCTCCCGAGAGTATCCATCTGTGTGACTTCCCTGTAGTCAACAAGGATCACATCGACAAGAAGCTGGAAGAGGATATGGAGGATGTACTGGATGCTGTCGTTATGGGACGTGCGTGCCGTAACGAGGCTGCCATCAAGAACCGTCAGCCCATCAGCAGAATGTATATCAAGGCAGATTTCACCTTAAGTGAGTTCTACCAGGAGATCATTGAGGATGAGTTAAACGTCAAGGAAGTGGTATTCACCGATGACGTACGTGACTTTACTTCCTATACCTTCAAGCCTCAGCTGCGTACCGTAGGACCTAAATATGGCAAACAGTTAGGCGGCATCCAGAAGCACCTGGCTGCACTGGACGGCAACGCAGCCATGGATGAACTGAATGCAGACGGCGCATTAAAGTTCGATGTAGACGGTGTGGCTGTGGAACTGACCAAGGACGATCTGCTGATCGACATGGCACAGAAGGAAGGCTATGTATCTCAGGAGGACAATAAGATGACCGTTGTGCTGGATACCAACCTGACACCGGAACTGGTAGAGGAAGGCTTCGTATACGAGATCATCAGCAAGATCCAGACCATGCGTAAGGAGAGCGGCTTCGAAGTGACTGATCACATCCGCGTATCCATCAACGGCAACGACAGGCTGTCCGAGATCGCCCGGAAGAACAAAGACGCCATCAGCGGAAAGGTTCTGGCAGACGAACTGACAAGCGGTGCGGAATATGCCGTATCCAAGGAATGGAACATCAATGGCGAGAACGCAGTGATCGCTGTGGAGAGAGTATAAAAGTTCTGCAATAAAATGCCGGAATAAAGAGATTCTGTGGTTTTCCCAACGGGGAGGACCGCGGAATCTTTTTTGTTTCGCAAAAACATTTACGAAACTTACGAAAACCGGCGAAAACAGTTGGAATGCGCATGGAAGTTTGTTATAATATTACCTGTATTTGGTTAAGAATATGGATGAAATCATAACGCTATCCGGTGCGGAATATCTTGAGAAGAGTACAGTACCGGAGAGGCAATGGAGAGGAGAACACAGGTGAAAAAATCAGTAGCAGCCAGCGAGAAGCCGGTAAAGGCAAAAGAGTTCGACAAGGAGCTCTTCAAGAGAAGTGTGGAATATAATGTGCGCACCCTGTATCGTAAGAATCTGGAAGAAGCAGATGCACAGCAGATCTTCCAGGCAGTATCTTATGCGATCAAGGATCGTATCGTAGAGAACTGGATGGAGACCCAGAAGGCATATGAGAAGGAAGATCCCAAGATGGTCTACTACATGTCCATGGAGTTCCTGATGGGAAGAGCACTGGGTAATAACCTGATCAACTTAAAGGCATATAAGCCCGTAGCAGAAGCTTTGGAAGAACTGGGACTGGATCTGAACCTGATCGAAGACCAGGAGCCGGATGCAGCACTGGGTAACGGTGGTCTTGGACGTCTGGCAGCATGTTTCCTGGATTCCCTGGCAACGCTGGGATATCCCGCATACGGCTGCGGTATCCGTTATCGTTATGGCATGTTCAAGCAGGAAATCCGCGACGGTTATCAGGTAGAGGTTCCCGATAACTGGCTGATGAACGGCAATCCTTTTGAATTGCGCAGACCCGAATACGCCAAGATCGTAAAGTTCGGCGGTTATGTCAGCGTACACACCGATGAGAATGGCAGAAATGTATTTACCCAGGAAGGTTATCAGTCTGTTAAGGCAATTCCGTTTGATTTCCCCATCGTGGGTTATGGCAATGGCATTGTAAACACCCTGCGTATCTGGGATGCGGAGCCTGTAGAGTGCTTCCAGCTGGATTCCTTTGACAAGGGTGACTACCAGAAGGCGGTAGAGCAGGAGAACCTGGCACGTAATATCGTAGAGGTTCTGTATCCCAACGACAATCACTATGCAGGTAAGGAGCTGCGTCTGAAGCAGCAGTATTTCTTCATTTCCGCCTCCGTACAGGAAGCTGTAGAGAAGTACATGAGAAAGCATGACGATATCCATAAATTCTATGAGAAGGTTACGTTCCAGCTGAACGATACCCATCCTACTGTAGCAATCGCAGAGCTGATGCGTGTGCTGATGGATGATTATTATCTGACCTGGGAAGAAGCATGGGAGATCACCACCAAGACCTGCGCTTACACCAACCATACCATTATGGCGGAAGCATTGGAGAAATGGCCCATCGAACTGTTCTCCAGACTGCTTCCCAGAATCTACCAGATCGTAGAGGAGATCAACCGCAGATTCGTTCTGGATATCCAGCAGAAGTACAGCAATGTACCCGGCGTGGATGTACAGGAGAAGATCCGCAAGATGGCCATCATCTATGATGGACAGGTGAAGATGGCAAATATGGCTATCGTTTCCGGTTACTCAGTCAACGGCGTGGCAAGACTGCATACCGAGATCCTGGAGAAGCAGGAACTGAAGGACTTCTACGAGATGTTCCCGGAGCGCTTCAACAATAAGACCAACGGTATCACCCAGAGACGTTTCCTGCTGCATGCGAACCCGCTGTTAGCTGACTGGGTAACGGCTCACGTAGGTGACGACTGGATCACCGATCTGCCGCAGATCTCCCGCCTGAAGGTATATGCGGATGACAAAAAGGCACAGCAGGAATTCATGAACATTAAGTACCAGAATAAAGTACGTCTGGCAAAATACATTTTAGAGCACAATGGTATCGAAGTAGATCCCAGATCCATCTTCGATGTACAGGTAAAGCGTCTGCATGAGTACAAGAGACAGCTGCTCAATATTCTGCATGTAATGCACCTGTATAACGAACTGAAGGAGCATCCGGAGCTGGATTTCTACCCCAGAACCTTTATCTTCGGCGCCAAGGCAGCAGCCGGTTACCGCAATGCAAAGCTGACCATCAAGCTGATCAACTCCGTAGCGGATGTGGTGAACAACGATCCCGCCATCAATGGCAAGATCAAGGTTGTATTTATCGAGAACTATAACGTATCCAACGCAGAGATCATCTTTGCGGCAGCAGATGTCTCCGAGCAGATTTCTACCGCAAGTAAGGAAGCGTCCGGTACCGGTAACATGAAGTTCATGCTGAACGGTGCCCTGACTCTGGGAACCATGGACGGTGCCAATGTGGAGATTGTAGAAGAAGTGGGCGAGGAGAATGCATTCATCTTCGGTCTGTCCGCACAGGAAGTTATCAACTATGAGAACCATGGCGGATATGATCCCATGGAGATATTCAACAACGATCAGGATGTCCGCAAGGTACTGATGCAGCTGATCAATGGAACCTTTGCACCGGGAGATCCCGAACTGTTCCGTCCGCTGTACAACTCTCTGCTGAATACCCAGTGCACCGCCAAGGCAGACACCTACTTCATCCTCAAGGACTTCAAGTCCTACGCAGAGGCACAGAAGAGAGTAGAAGCCGCTTACCGCGACGAAGACAACTGGGCTAAGAGCGCTATCCTCAATGTGGCATGCTCTGGCAAGTTTACCTCCGACAGAACCATCCAGCAGTATGTGGATGAGATCTGGCATCTGGATAAAGTGGTACTGAAGTAAATGGAAAGTTAGTTAAATACATTGGCAAAATCAACGAACTCCCGGAGCAT
>NZ_QUEC01000053.1:9682-11071 GCF_003478095.1 Clostridium sp. AF34-10BH | reverse complement strand
ACAGGAAGAACATTTCTGTTCTTCCTGCATTTGTATCGTCACTTTCACTGCTGTAATTTATTCTGTTTGTAATCAACTTTCCCCCTCACACGGGAATTTCAAAAAACTATTGAGGTCCCAAAAGCTCTCTCTTGCGAGAGAGCTTGGTCTGCACCTGTAAAGTCAAGGTTGTTTTGGTGTAAATAGCATAAAAACGACAAATTCCATACAAAAAATTTCCCAAATCAGAAATTTTTGTACGGAATTTACTTATTTTGCTTATATAGCGAAAATGGAGACTTTTCAAACGGTAAAATTCCACATTTTTGTATTTTTTTCGTCCAAAACGGCGATTTAAATACAAACAAGATTTCCACTGACTGTCCCGATGCAACGCTCACAAAGAGAATTACTATCACTCTGCGAACAGTTCCTTCTTCCGTTCAATCATCTCATCGATTTTCTCGATATAAAGCCCTACATCCTTGACATTATCGCACCGTTCGATCCTTCCATCGGGGAAGACCCGCTTGGTGATGCTTCCGGCGCCTAGAGCCACAATGGTCTGTTTCTCCTCCATGATGAGGATGTTGTACAGGCCGTATTTGCCGGGACGGGCGTAGCCGGTGTTCTCGAAATTACCGGACATATTCTTCTGTCGGTAGAGATAATACGGCTTCATTCCAAGCTTTTCAGCTCCCGCTGCCGCGATCTTCATGGTCTCGTCTGTGTTGTGGAGCATGGAGACGCCGTTCTCCTGGATCCACTGGTTCAGGCGGGACGCACGTTTGATGGCCAGGGAATGAACGGTCAGGCTGTCCGGGGCCAGCTCCACGATCTTTTCGATGGTGCGCTGTACATCCGCCTCCAGTTCTCCCGGCAGTCCCAGGATCAGATCCATATTAATATTGTCGAAGCCGATCTCTCTTGCCAGCCGGTATGCCGTAAGTACCTGTTCCACGCTGGCTTTTCGGCCGATGATGTCCAGAGTCTCCTGCTTCATGGTCTGGGGATTCACGGAGATACGGCTGACCTGATGGCGATACAATACCTCCAGTTTCTCTCTGGTGATGCTGTCAGCACGGCCGGCCTCCACGGTAAATTCCTTCACGGTGGTAAAATCAAATTTGCCTTTTAATGCCGTGATCAGGCGGTCCAGCTGCTCCGGCTCCAGAGCAGAAGAAATCTCCTTCGTGGTGTGTGATGTTAACTCTGAAAAAGAACAGTTGCAAGTCAAAATTTTTGTTTTGAAAAATCGGAGGAAACTTTGGCGATGTGAAGACAGAATTGGCTTTATGCCATAGACCAAAAACAGAGAAAAAACCGTAAATATGCACAAATTCATTTTTTAGACAGACAAGCCAACTTTCTCTTGCCCTTGTGAGAGCCTGTGTTGCCCCTGTGTGCAAT
>NZ_QUEC01000053.1:0-9672 GCF_003478095.1 Clostridium sp. AF34-10BH | reverse complement strand
CTCTTGCCCTTGTGAGAGCCTGTGTTGCCCCTGTGTGCAATTTTAAGAGCGAAGTCGAGGTAGTTACCCATGATAAACTTTTTAAGGCTTGTTGGGGAAATGTGAGAGATTTGATTTCTTAAGATAGTGCCAAAATAAATAGGGTCGAAAATAGTGCGGGTTAAAGGGCTTATGCCGCCAGAGGACGGCCTAAGCCGGGAAACACCCACCGGCAGAGCCGTTGGGAAGATATCCGCATGGCATAACTTTTTCTGCTGTTCCAAAATATGTTATGCTTTGGGACAGTTTTATCGGGATTGCCATGTAACAGAAAATCGAGAATGTCTCCATGGCAGTTGTCGCCAATAAAACATTCCCGATTCTATGTTTTTGTTTAGGTATTACGGGGATTTTTCATCCCTCTTACACCCCCCCTTGTGCGTGCCATTGTAACATGGACTTTTTGGGTTAGTCAAGGTTAAATGTTACATCCCTGCAATAATTAGTTCTTGATTTATTTTTCTTGCAATTCCAGATATAGTTGCAACTCCATAGGTTCCAAGCAATTTGGGCTGATTAGCAAGTTCTTTCCCATATTCATCAAAAAACTTACCTTTTCCTATGCTATAGAATCCATAATCCTTGACATTTAATATCTTGTCATAGTGTTCAACATTATAAAAGTAGCCTCTTGTCCAATATTCCTTTCCAACTATCTGTGGTGGAAGCAACAAATCATCTTCTTTTACTCCATTGCTAATACTTCCTTTGATATCAACATTTTGTTTAAAAATCAGTACTAGCAATAGGTCATCACCATTGATATTATAAATATGATTATTTAAAACAACGCCATAAAAATAAATATCATCTCTTGGATTAACTTTAAAGATATCTCCAATTTCTGGATAGACTCTTTTCCTTTTTATCACCTGCAGTTGATAATCCGAAACATCAGAATTATCCAACTCATTAAGTTTTTCTTTTATCTCGTCAGGTAGTTTTTCGCACCGTTCTTTCCATCTGTTTGAAATAATATTATTGTTTATATTTTTCAAATCCATCATATCTCTATTCCACTCCTAAGTATTGTTTTGCCCAATTCATTGCATCTTGATAATATTTATTATTCGGACTTATACTGTTAATCTTATTAAGAGCATTGGGGCCATTTTCAATATAATATTGTTCAATCGCTCTGGCCTGATTTCTGGTTAAGCCCTCATATTGAATATCTAAATCATCAAAAGCTTTACCTGCGTTATTATGTTGATTTAATCTAGCATTTTTTGTTTGTTTAGTTATTCCTGTATATTGAGCTGTTCCATCCTTCATTCCAAAGTACACTTTATTATCTGTTGCACCCTTACCCAACCAGTCATCAAATCCTGCTGTTGTAGAAGATGTACCACTCTTGACATAAACTCTTTACCCTTATAATAATCCAAGCCGATGCCACTCTTCCGGAAAATGCGTACACTTCCCAAAGCTGACTATCACATCTGCTTAAAATTCTACTACATATTTGCCATTATTTCACTACTTTTCGCCAGCATTTTCCACTACTGGCATACGGTACTCCGTACCGTTCTTTAACATCCCATAAATAACACTGATTAACCGTCTGGAAATGCAAATCAGTGCCTGTTGGCTGGTTTTTCCTTCTGCTTTACGTTTCTCATAGTATGCTCGTACTACAGGATTTCTCGGTGTACCCTTAGAAGATATCTGCACCATCTGAATCGCAAGGAAATAAATGGTTGCCTGCAATCGTCTGTTACCTTGCTTGGTGGCTAAATCTTTCCCCTTTCCGCTGGATGATAAATGAAGCGGTGCAATTCCGGCAAACTGTGCCAGTTTATTGGCATTACTAAAGCGTTTGATATCACCGATTTCAGCAAGAATCTTCACTGCTGTGATAACATTTACACCGGGAATGGTTGTAAGCGTGCAGCCAAGCATCTTATACATCTGTTCCAGCATCTTGTCTACCTCTGCCAGTTGGCTGTCATAGTGCTGTAAATCACTGACTATGCTAAGAGTCACCATATCCCTTGCATCTTGATAAGCATTGTTTTTCACCTTATCACTGGCTACTGCATCCAAGATTTTCTCGCAGGTCTTGGTGGAGCATTTATTGTGGCTGACAGGAACAAGTTCCGCTCGCAAATCTTCCACAGACTTACCTTTTAGATACTTTTTGGATGGGTAATGCTCCCAGAAATACAGTGCAGTAGGTCTGCTGATGTCATTAAAAAATGACTTGTAAGACGGATATGCAATACACAGCTGCTCGTGCAACTGATTAACCAGTCTGGTTCGCTGTTTCATGATGTTATCCCTGCGATGCACCAACTGACCAAGTGACCAGTATGCATCATTAGGGCAGGCATCCGGAAGTTTATCAAGCATATTTAGAGTTGCAAGTGCAATAGCTTCTGCATCGTCGCTATCGCTCTTGCGATACATGGCACCACGGTGCTTTGCCTGACGATGAGAAATAGCAGTATTTACATCCTTAACAAAATACCCCTTATCAATCAGCCACACCGCTAAAGGTCTGCCGTAACCATAAGCATTCTCCAGACCAAAAACTATAGTCTTACCATCCGTATTACATTTTTTCACTTTCGCTACCAGCTTAGGAAAATCGGCTGGTCTGTTTGGGAAAGTAATCTCTCCCAGCTTTTGATTATAGCAGTCAATCATAACTGCTGTGTGGGTCTCCTTATGTAGGTCAATACCCACATAAATATAATTCTCTTTAATCATAAAAATCTGCTCCATTCTCAATGTTTGGCAAAATAGTGGCAATCTCAACTGTTAAGCATCTTTCTAGGAATTACGCATCTTTCAGCAACCAAGTGTGCAAGAGTGGTATAGCCTATCCACTTCTGGTCAGACGCAAAATATCCCGAATGGATACCGCTGACTTTCATGGAGATGGATACATCCTGCAGAACACAGGACTCACAAAAGACTTACGAATCGCTTTCGTGGTGTGTGATGTTAACTCTGAAAAAGAAAGGTTGCAAGTCAATTTTTTGCTTTTTGAGCAGATTTTTATTTAAATCCATTAAAAATGAGCAGAATTAGCTTTATGCCATAGACCAAAAACAGAGAAAAACAGTAATAATGCACAAATATAATTTTCAGGCAGGCAAGCCAACTTTCTCTTGCCCTTGTGAGAGCCTGTGTTGCCCCTGTGTGCAATTTTAAGAGCGAAGTCGAGGTAGTTACCCATGATAAACTTTTTAAGGCTTGTTGGGGAAATGTGAGAGATTTGATTTCTTAAGATAGTGCCAAAATAAATAGGGTCGAAAATAGTGCAGGTTAAAGGGCTTATGCCGTTGGGAGAAATGTGGTATGGCATAACTTTCTCTGCTGTTCAAAAATTTGTTATGCTTGAGGACAATTTTATCGGGATTGACATGTAACAGAAAAATCGAGAATGTTCCATGGCGGTTGTCGCCAATAAAACATTCCCGATTCTATGTTTTTGTTTAGGTATTACGAGAACTTTTCATCCCTCTTATACCCCCTGGTGCGTGCCATGGTAACATAGAGGCTTTGGAATCGTCAAGAAAAATGTTGCAAAATTGTTACATTTTAATCATTGCTTAGTCGGCTCTTATACTTACCTTTTAATAGCTATTCTTTTACCGAGATTGCTTTCCTCACCTCTTTACTTACAACTCCATAACTTCCCAAACAGATATCCATCTCATACCACCACAATATTGAAAAAATCTGTAAATGGATTACCGCTTTTTTGACCAATTTTTATATATGAAATACCGCTTAAGGAGATTATTTTTTACATTTACTCTACAGAAAAACGCATTGTCTTCACAGCAACGAGTGCCATGAAAACAATACGTTCTAAATCTTTGAAGAAGCAATATTCAGTTTTGCGAGTGTCCTTATATGCACCCAAAGGGTAAATTCGCCCCAGGGTCTTCAAATTAATCTACATGGATTATATCACCTTCGGTGAGAGCCATTCCGATTAATTTAAAGACCAAAATAATTTACTTTGTCGAGCGTCCTTATGTGGAGACATAATTAAATATAATTTCTACAAATATTTTCTAATCGCATCACACTCTAAATCGATTCCCTCATCATTTACCACTTCACTCCAATCATATACATCTTTAAAATGAAAATAGCTCCATTTTTCATACAAATCATTAATTGAAGTAGCTATTAATAAACCATGCAGATTTTTCTCACTTTCGTAAATCTCATGTTCATAAAATACCACTGTTCCATTTCTTATGTCCAGACAAAATGCGTCCCCATTAGGAAAATGGAATAAAGGATACCAATGCATAATATCTTCCACGATTTCCAGCTCATCTAAATCAGTATCATAACATTCGTCCATTATCTCCATCAATTCCTCATGTTCTTTTTCTAGACCACTATCCGAAACAAAATTAATTGCCCCCATATACCTATTATTTTCATCATGCCACACTACTTCAAAAAGTTTATAATGTTCATAAATATATTTTGTGCTTTCGTTTAGTGAAAAATTATTTAATACACTATTGATAACTAAATTTTCTTTTTTTTCATTCTTAACAGTCAGCTTATAATGGCTATTAAGGTACTCTTTCACATCACTAAAATAGTCTCTCATTATTTTCCTCCATAAGGATGAATTGTATATCCACTTAATCCGTAATCATCCATCATTTTTCCTGCAAACTGATATATATCTTTTGCTGTTGCATTCGGATTATTATCAATAAAATCCATCCATTTTTGATTCCATCCACCTTTACCGTGGATAATGTTCATATGCATACCCCCTTTACCTGCGTCTACAGTAATTGTATATTGATCAACATCAATGCCCCTAGCAGAAATAAAATCTGCATATGGCTTACTTTTTCCTCTAAAGGCAGGAATGATATGATGATCATTAGTTTTCCCTGTTATTGGTTTAGTTGTTTCCAGTAATAGAACCTCTGTCTTACTACCACTCTCTCCAGCACCACTTTCCCCCACACTTGTTTCTTCCTTGCATGGGGTCTGACGTTTATCCTTGTACCCACTCGGATCATAGTACACCACCGGATTATTCTTACAGTATGCATACAGGTTCAGTCCGTCACCATAGTAGGTATCTTCCTGTGTGAATCTGGCACTGACAGGGTTATAATATCTTGCCCTCAGGTAATACTGTCCCGTCAGAGGATCGTACTGCTCTCCCGTATAGCGGAAGCGGTTGTGCACCTGTTCTTCACATCTGATGGTATTGCCGAATGCATCGTATTCATAGTGGTCGAGTACACGTGACTGTACATCCTCCTGTGGAAGCTCCCCGCTTTCCTTCTCTTCGCCTTCTCACTGTCAGAGCTGATCAGCCCCAGTCTGCGGATATAGCGGATTACATTGCCATCGGACTCCTCTTCGGCTACTGCCTCCCTGTTCTCATTGTAGAGGAATTTCACCAGTTGTCCGTTTTCCTCCATCTCTGCACGCAGTCCTTCTGCATTATAATGGTTCTTTTGGAAGCTTCCGTCTGCCTTTGTCACCTGTTCCAGTCTTCCGAAACCGTCATAGAGATAAGACATCTCACCATCTGAGAGCATATTTCCGCTGTTATCGTAGGTATAGTGCTTCACCTGTCTGATGCCGTCTGTTATCTCTGTCAGACGGTTGCAGAAGTCACTGCCATATGGATACTGCCTGAAACGGCATCCCGGTATTGTTTTTTCTTACTATTAATCCATTAGAAGTATCAAAATAAAACATTTAGTGGGGGCTGAAACTACTCCCCTTGGAATCAGCTTTATATTATTATAATGCGTCAGACCAACTACACATTAATTGGCATAGCTGGTCATTAATTTCATTATGTTTATTAACAAATAAGCTGCTACTGCCAAAAGTAAACTCTACTATCATACTCTCCTCTCCATAAACATACACCATTTTCTAAGCCACATGAACAAATAAATATGCTGCATCCACCATTTAAAAATTCCGATTTACTTATTACATATTCAATATTATTGGAAATAATATTTCCCTGCAATTTTAATGCTCCAAGCTTCGTTGCATTTGCCACAAAAAAAGCATATTTCATAGATTTACATATTACTTTATTTGTATAGTTCAAAAAATCTTCTATTTCCTCTTTATTTTTACAAATAATATACTTTTTCTGACTATCTAATTCATCTAACTTAGCAATTATTTTTTCCTGTAGTTGTAAAGTAGTATGAAGGTCATAAAAATCATTAATAGAAATCTTTATCCCATTATTTTCCCATTCTTTACAAGCTTGTAGTATTTTATTTCTTCTTTTAACTTCATCCAATCTTGCTTTATCCATTTATATCTCCATTTCCTAATTAAACCCATTAAAATCTTCTGGAAAATGTCCTGGGTATTGATTATATCTACCTTTGCTAAAGGGACTTCCTTTCGTGTCATCTGCACCGTGAAAATGATTTCCACGTCCCATCTTATCAAAGGGATGTTCTATAATGTATTTCTTCTCTCCACATACATCAAATTCATACACAATTCTATTTTCTGAAGTTCCATCAAATACAAATTTGTGAGTTTTATATTCTGCTGACTTTGGAATACCTGCCGCTTCCTTTGCCTCTCTAAATGCTTGTCTTCTAGTAGTATTACTACCACTCTTGACAAAAATACAGAATACTTATGTTTTTCCAGACCAGCTACACAGTATCACATAGCTGGTCAATCATCATTAATTAGGTAATCTCATAATAAAGGCTTTTAACGCCTTTTCCCCTTTTTCTGTTTTTAATAATTCAACTGCACTTTTTCCACCAAATTTATGAAGGGGTTTATGCAACCAATCATATCCTGTAGCATCTCCTAAAATAGTGAAGATAGCATTCACAATCTCCTGTGGCACACCATCTATCTGTGTATTTACATCTTCAAAACAGCTAGCATATTTGTTCCATGCTTCTTCTTCATATTCATAAAAAAACATCTCAAGCATATCCATAGTTATTTCACCCCCTTTGCATTGAAAAGAATAATATTTCTTCCTCCATCTGCTCTAGCAGAAGGCGCAATAATTCCATTATAACCATTGCTATATGCATATCGACCAATAGCATGCGTAACATCATATCCTTCTCCGACTATACTCTCGAGAGAAATCCCCAGTTGTGAACGCACTGAAGGATTACTTACATCTAGCATGTTTGTCAATCTTACATCATACGAATACATTGTTCTGTTTGAAAAATCAAAAACATCATAATTTCCAAGTTCCGCTTTAACTATTTTTTCACCACTACTAAAATGTAATCCTGGCACACCTGACTCTGTATATCTATGATTAGAGTTAATCGTATACTGACTCATTTCTAACGGGTCGTATCTACTATCAACACTTCTGTATATAGTTCCTTCGTATGTAGCACCTATTGGTTTACTACCACTCTTATTACCGCTTTCATTCCCCTTACCAGCTCCGGCATTCCTCTGCGCATTCACTCTTTCCTGGGTTCTCCAGTCGGTGTTAACATTATCTCTTGGGAAAGTCGCTGTGTAATCAGGACCGCTCTTCTTTACATTGTTGGCAGCATAGTTCTTTGCCCTCTCCTCGCCATGGACAATCTCATAGTTTGCCAGCTTCTTCGCATCTGTTGCATTATATCCCTGACTCTTGTACTTATTGTATAAGTCCTGTTTCGATTTTGCATCCGGGTAACACTCGGCTGCCAGTCTGGCTGTATCCGGGTCTGCCCCTGCATCAATGTACTGCTGTTCTTTCCTGCTGTACGGGCTGTTCTCCTTCGTACCGTGTCCTGTCGGGTCATGGTAGAGAACCGGGTTGTTCTGACAGTAGGTATACAGGTTCAGTCCATCCCCGTAATAAGTGTCTTCCTGTGTAAATCTGGCAATGACAGGGTTATAATATCTTGCCCTCAGGTAATACTGTCCCGTCAGAATATCGTACTGCTCTCCTGTATAACGGAAGCGTTTGTGCACCTGTTCTTCACATCTGATGGTATTGCCAAATGCATCATATTCATAGTAGTTGAGTACACGTGACTGTACATCCTCCTGTGGAAGCTCCCCGCTTTCCTTCTCTTCACCATTTATCACATGGGTGATGCTTCCGTCTGCCTTTGTCACCTGCTCAAACCTTCCGAAACCGTCATAGAGATAAGAAATTTCTCCATCTGAAAGCATATTTCCCAATATTCTGTTACTAAGAGTACGCTACATCAGCATATTGAAATTGCAATGTCCTTTCGTATACCCAACTCGGCAAAATTTCGCTAGTATCTATTAAGATTAGAGTGTCAAAAGATTCCCTTCTAAAAAGTAATCACCCTAATGCACAAATATAATACGATGAAGAACTGTATGGTCTACTCGTTAGTAAATTCCTGCAAGTGAAATGCAACAGGAATTGTATGTAACATGAGCAAACCAATCCAAGCGAAAGCGGGTTCTGAATGCATATATTTTGTACATTATGACGAATAACTTTCAAAAAATTACCTTTTCACACCCGAATTCTATTAATTAACATCATGGATTCCTGATTCCTTCTGAGTAACCATGATCGTTAATTAATAGACATGCAAGAGTTGTAAGTTATTGAATGTCCAAAAGTATAACGCAGATTAAATATTATTCTACACGAATACCATTCCCATCTTTTAATGTAATTAGCCACTTCTCATCATTCTCAAAAACTACAGAAAGCCCTTTATCCGTAACAAACCAATCAAATATTGTATTTCTATAACTATTTTTCCATATCAAATTTCCTTCTAAACTATAACATATTAAAGATATTTCTCCTACAAGTACAATGCACGATTGATAATCAAATTTTATGATTTCAAAAATAACAGACAATAAATCCACAGATTTATATAATACGTATTTTTCTTTTAAATCTATAATATAATAACCTTTTCCAAAACTTAAAAACAAGATTGTGTTTTGTATTACATAAGCAGGAGCAATTCCCAAATCATAATACGAAAATGCAATATTGCCACTATTTGTTTGTAATACACAAAAGCAATTATCATAATCAACGTCTTCACTCAATGTCAATATTGGATTATACACCACGTACTCTGTCGCTTTTTCCAAATTAATAATATCGTTCATACCAATAACCTGCTTTCCCAATTTAATGATTATATCTTGTTTGCTTTCCAGAACCTATTTTTATTGTTAATAATCTATTTCCATCCCAATATGTAGTTACCTTTGCTCCACCATACTTACCCATCAAAAAACTCTCTCTAGTTGTAACAGTATAATAATGTGTCACTCCATTTTCTATATATGATGCCGTTTCTGGATCTCCTACAATATTATTTGAACTATTTAAAACGTCATTATAATATTGTTCAAAATAAGCTCGATTTTCTGCTGTATCATTAAAACCTAATTTATCCATTTCTGCTTTTAAACCATTAGTCCTGTCAATATTATGCCTGTTTCCTCCTGCTTTTCCAAATTGATAGTCGAGTTTATTTCCTAAATCAGCACTACTACCACTCCCATCAACACTTTCACTAATTTTCCCCTGTGGTGGACAAGCTTTACCTGTTGATGTACTTGCATACCCACTCGGATCATCATACACCACTGGGTTATCCCCGCAGTACGCATACAGATTCAGTCCATCCCCCTGATAGACGTCTTCCTGCA
>NZ_QUEC01000052.1:0-11491 GCF_003478095.1 Clostridium sp. AF34-10BH | reverse complement strand
TCAAAATGTGAAACTCGTTTACAAAACGGGAAACTCGGGTGACTATTGAGCACTGCGACAGTCTGAAAAGCATTTTCAGACTGCTTCACAACGAAAAAAGGGCGGTTCACAACATTACGGTTTATTGTGAAGAAAGATATGCCGAAAGAAAAAATAAAGAGAAATCATGTTATACAGATTTTCAGGAAACGGATTTCAGAGTATTAGCTCAAGGAGGACAACGAAATGATGAAAATTAATGGATTTAACGGAACGAATACGCAGACAGGAGCAATAGGAATGGCACAGGCGAATGATTCTGTGAGTAAAAATATTCAGAATCAGATTGCAAATGCACAGCAGAAATTGCAGGACTTATCATCAAATGAAGAACTGTCATTAGAGGATAAGATGAAGAAACGTCAGGAGATACAGCAGGAAATTACAAATCTCAATCAACAGTTAAGACAGCACCAGATTGAACAGAGAAAGGAACAGCAGAGTAAAAAATCATCTATGGATGATATGGTGGCTGGTACAAAAAATACATCTGCAAAGAAAGGAACAGGCTTGTCACAGGCAGGTATGCGGGCAATGATTTCCGCAGATTCATCTATGAAGCAAGCAAAAGTGCAGGGTAGTATGGCAACACAGATGGAAGGAAGAGCCGGTGTGCTTGAGTCTGAAATCAAGCAGGATGCTGGAAAAGGCAATACCGAAAAGAAAGAAGAAGAACTGGCAGATTTGCAGGCAAAAGCGCAGTCTGCAACAGTAGCACAGATGTCTTCACTTTCAGATGCAAATAAATCTATGGAAGAAGCAGCAAAGACAGACAACAGTACAGATGCAGCAGAAACAAAGAAGGATCAACCTCAGAAAGCAGAGAATACACAGGAAAATGCAGATACGACAACAGATGCATCAGATAATGCAGATATCAAAACAGAAACAGCAGAAACAATAACAAATCCAGCATCAGAAAGTGGACAGTCGGTAGTATATACACCGATAGATATACGTTTATAGTTCGGAAAGGAGGCTGGTGTTATGTCAGAAATCAAAAGTTTTAGTGATTATACAAGTAAATATAACAGCAATGTAGATTTTTCAGCTTTGTTTAGTGGAACGTCAGATAGTTCATCAATAGGCAATACAAATATGCTTTCTGATTATGCTGCAATCAAAAATGGAAGCTATGGAAAACTTATGAAAGCATATTATGCAAAACAGGATGCTGAAAAATTACCGGGAAAAGGTGATACTTCACAAAGACTTACTTTGATGAAAACAAGTGCAGATTCTCTGAAAAAATCAGCAGATGCTTTGAATGACTCTTCTCTTTGGGAAAAAAAGAAAATAAAAAAGAAAGATGAAAAAACGGGGGAAGAGATTGAGGTAGAGGATTATGACTGGGATAAAATCACCAAGGCAGTAAAATCTTTTGTTGAAGATTATAATGATGTAGTTAAAGAAGCCGGAGAATCGAATACAAAGGATGTATTGCGAAATGCTTCATGGATGACTGGAATGACAGACAAAAACAGTAATATGCTTGCCAAAATAGGTATTACCATAGGAAAAGGAAACAAGTTGGAATTAGATGAGGATGCTTTAAAGCAGGCAGATATCAGTTCGCTGAAAACGATCTTTACAGGATATAATTCTTTTGTAAGCAAAATATCGCAGAAAGCAACTGGTATATCGAATGCTGCAAACCGGGCGAGTGCAACCTATACAAATAATGGTACATACTCTAAGACGGATTCTTTATTAACATCAAGCAAGATAGATGAAGAAGTATAGAAATGTTGTACAGATAGTTGGCTATATAAAATATTTATCATTGAACGATAAATGAAATGTGAAAGTCCAGCTAATAAATGTCAATAGATAAACAAAAAATATTTTTTGCCTAAAAAAGGGCAGACTTTCCCCTTGGTGAAAATATCTTTTTTGAAAGATATTGATTTTTTGGATTTACTTCATTTTATGCAGCTATGTCGCATTTGGCAGCATTGTATTGTTTATGAGACTTATATAAGGTAGGGGCTAGTATGGTTACTGTAAATAATTATTACAACAACATACCAGTAGGCAGGGATTTAAATAATCTGCCAAACACTTCCAGTACTGGTACAACTGTAGGTTATCAATATGATGGACTTACCGAGGAAGATCGTTTCGTACAAAAAGTTTTGCAGGAGCATTATGATAAAGTGTACAAAGAAAATTTGTCTCATTCTGATCCAATGGCATATATCGAATCAAAATATTGTGATGTGACCTCACCTAATTTTTGCTCATATATGACAGAAGATCAGCGTTCCATAGCTTACCGCAATGAGAAAAGAATGTTACAAACAGGGGGAAAATATTCGGCTGGATTTGCCCGGTATGATTATGCATTAAGAAATTACAAGGATGTATATACAGGTGGTTCAAGAAGTGTTGGTTATGTACGCAATACTGACAGGGAAAAACAGTATGCCAGAAGTGTTGTAAATCAGCAGATATCAAATCTGTTTTCAAAGAATGGGATATCAATATCAAAACAGGCAGATTTGGTATTTTCTATTGACCCATATACATATCAGCTAAAGGTGTCCGGAAATGCAGATAGAGATACATTATCGCAGATAGAAAAATTACTGAATGAAGGGGATAATGCGAAAAATATATGGACACATGCGTGGATTTGTACGCATGATGCAGATAATGAAATTGTTAATTCGCAGGCAAATATGACAAAGGCAAACCAATATTCTTTATGGCATGAAGTGTATGAGACAACCGGGTATGATGCACGCAATGCGACATATAAAAATGGTACTTTTATTGCAGAGGATGGTACAGATTTACTTGCATTGTTTAAGGAAAAATCTAAAAATGGTGCAGGGTATGAACTTTATTCTAAGAGATGGCTAGAATATGCTAAGAATGGCTGGAAGAAAGAAAATGATTTAGTGTTGAAAATAGGCTTTGACAGCAGTGGATTGTATGATATAGGGCAGGAAAAAGGATATGGAGCAGCACAGAATATGTGGATGAAAGGTGTTAGCCAAAGTATGTTTGAAGCTAGAGTGTGACCAATGGATGACAGAAAGTATGAACCGCTTTAAGAAGTGGTTGAATAAAATTTTATACGAAAACCTCAAGCTGTTGGAGGTGGATTTATGGGAATCTCTTTTTCAAATATAGGAACAGTTGGAAGGGAACAGCTAATTACTTCTGGTAGTAATGGAGAACCAAACTGGTCTTATATTCCATCGAAAGGAAAAAGTACAAAAAAAGCGAATAACAGAACCTATCAGTTTGCAGACGAAAAAACCAAAAAGCAGATTGCTTATATGAGTGGTTATTACCTTCAGACAGTGCCGCAGAGTGTCAAGGCAGCATGGCAGGAAACATTGGAAGAAACTGGTTTTAATCCATTTCAGACGGATGTAACCAGTATATTAACGCAGCTATCGGTAGAGCAGGATTTTCTGACAGGTGGTGATGACAATATTTTTGGTGAAACGAAAGAAAGTTATTTAGCAGCTATCGACAAAGTATTGGAGAGAATAGAAAATCCGCTGGCAGCCGTTACAGATGAAAGGGCAGCATATCTGCAACAGGAAAAAGAATTTTATACCGTGTTGGCATCTAAAATAAGAGAATAAAATGTCGGGAGGAATTTAAAAAATGATTGGAAGTATAGGATCGGAGAGCCGTTATTCAACAGGTTATAACAACCTAAAACCAAATCGGAACCAGAATAAGTGGGCTGACACTTTGGCTCAGACGGTGGATAAGGAGGATATTAGCAGTAGAGCGGATATCAATCGTGCTAAGAAAAGTACAGTGATGGATTCTTATCTGGCACTGTCAGGAAAAACGATAAATACTTTGAAACAGGAATATTCAGAGTACGAATCCGAAAATTATAGAATCGTACCCGATAATGAAGCTGAATGTTTTGATATATACAATAAAGACGGGGAGCGTTTGGGGGCATTTTCCTATTCTGATATAAAAATAAGACAGGATGAAACAACAGGAAAGCAGTTTTTGATTTCTGAGCATGGAACGATGAGTTACGATGCCCTGGTATTAGATGATGAATTAAAAGATGCATTGCAGAATGTAATGGATAAAGATTCGCTGGATGTGGAGACTTTGCAGGGATTTACATTAAATACACATTCAGGTACCGGCATCCAGTATTTAGTAAAAGACGGTGAAGAAGGCAGAGGTGGCAAGGTTCTTCTGCAAAATGAAGAGGATCGGAAGAGGTATGAAGAATTAGCGGAGATGTATTTTGACAAATACCCTAATTTAATTGAGAGTCGGGAAGAAGGTTTTATCTGGGCTGATTTAGAGATTAGAGGAATGGCAAAACGGACAGATCAGGGAATTATATCCATAGGAGCTGATGGAATGTCATACAGTGACAATGAAAATTATAAAAACAATTGGAGTGTCCGGTTTTCTGGTTCTATGTATGAAAAGCTGTATGAATGGCTTCAGAATAACAAGGATAGCATGGAGGAAATCCATAAATTTTCTACATGGCAAAAGGTTTTTGACGAAATTGGTGGAACGTATGAAAGAGTCTGGTCGAAAGAAGAACT
The DNA here is from genome assembly GCF_003478095.1 of Clostridium sp. AF34-10BH. NCBI lineage: Bacteria > Bacillati > Bacillota > Clostridia > Eubacteriales > Clostridiaceae > Clostridium > Clostridium sp. AF34-10BH. The sequence continues at coordinate 6,899 of NZ_QUEC01000052.1, read as the reverse complement.
GGATCAGGGATATTTGAATAATTGAAAGAGGTAAAAATATGAAAATATCTAGTTATATGAATAATATGAATCCCATAATAGAAAAAAATGATGCTAAAGTTCAGAAAGAAAATAAGCAGGCAAATGAAAAACATACGATGGAACAATCCGTAAAGCTTTCGATTTCTAATGAGGGATTGGAGTATTATCGTAATCGTATACAGCAGAGTGGACAGGAAAAATATGATGATGTGGTTCAAAGAAAGGAACTGTTAGAGAGTAAAAAAATCAGTGATATTGATTATAGTTATGAAATTCAAAAGAAGGCAGCACAGCAGAATCAAAATGTTGATACAGGAAAAAGTGCCTTAAATATTACTGACAAGGCAAATAATTATGTTAAAGCATACGCAGAATTATATGATGAAATTGTGAAGGGCTATGAAAATGGAACCAGAGAAATATATGTAGCTGATGAAAATGGACCTCGTAAGCTTACACGGGATGAAGAATTAAGCAATTTAGATGTAGCATATAAGAAAACGGTGGATGATTTTGTGACAATGGAGACAACAAATCAGCATGCCCGTGGAATTATCGGTGAAGAAATGAATAAAATTTCAAAAATTACATCAAGGTCTGCATTAGCGTCAGATTACATTGGGGAACAGAAAACAAAGGGAAAGGACGAAATCCCAGAAAATTTAACTGAGAAAATGTATGGTGCAATCACATCATTTAAGGAAAAATATACAATGATTCATCATAATCAAAATCAGTTATCGCAGTTATTGATGAGTGTTAAAATTTAAAGGCTAAAGATTAATGCTTTGGAAGAAGATAAGTTTACATTGATGGAAATTAAATACTCAAGCCATTCGATATGATTATGACAAACACAAATGTTAATAATGCCTGATTGTAATTTATTGACGATTAATATTTGAGAAAACGTTTCAAAACTGTTTGACCATGCTGCACAAAACAGTTCTAACTATCTGAATGGACACTGTTTTGTAAGTATCATGCTTTGCGTACCTGTGTGGAATCAGGATAAGATCTCTTATCTTTCCGTTCCGCTTGGATACCGTATGTGGAAGAAAAAAGAATCCAAACTGGAACTTGCTGCCACCATGATCCGTAAAGTCATGCCTGAATTTCAAAGCAGGGAACATGTCATTATTCTCTGTGACAGCTGGTATACGAAACAAAATCTGGTCTGTATTGTCAATGAATATCCGAACCTGGATCTTATTGGTAATGCAAGGATTGATTCTGTTATGTATGACCTTGCTCCTGCACATACCGGCCGCAGGGGGCGTCCGGCTAAACATGGAAAACAGCTTTCTGTTGAGACTGACTTTACCTTTTCCGGTGAAAAAATCGGTGATTACTATACCGGTGTCCGCCGTGTCTTTACCAGAATCTTTGGCAATCAGGAAGTTCTGGCTTATGTCACAGCCACAGAAAAAGAGCATGGTAAAAAACGCCTGTTTTCAGTACGATTTTTCCAGAAGAACTGCAGATTTTCTGTGCATGGCAGGAAAAAGCACCATTGAATCAGACCGGCAGTGACTGGATGAAATATATCCCACTGTTTCTGTACTCATTTCGCTGGAATATTGAGACAAGCGACTATGAGCAGAAAACATTCTGGTCTTTTTGCAGCTATATGGTGCGGAGCTGCAAAGGGATTGAAATGCTGGTCAATCTGATCAATATCAGCTATTGTGCCATGAAACTTTTGCCGTATCAGGATAAAACTTTTTCTGAATATCGCACAAAGAGTGTACAGGAATTTCGTTTTGAATTAAGCCAGGGTATTCGCAGACAGATATTTTTTGCCACTTTCGTCAAAAATGTCGAAACACACATAAAAACAAATGCTGTGAAAAAGGCTTTAAATCGGTTGATTCATCAACAAGTCTACCATTTATAAAGTTGTAAACTGGTGATTAAAAATTGATGAAAGAAATTGTAGCCATATTATTTTGAAATATTATTATGGAGGTATTTACGATGAAGAAAATTATATCTTATTTTTTGAGTGGAATCGTATTATGCACAGCTCTTCTTGTAACTCCTGTATCGGCAGCAGAAGTTGCACCGGCAGAAGAAACAATAACTATAAATTCTACTGTATCAGTGAGGGCTACAAATTATTGGACTAAGACAACAACAAAATTAAATTCTGTATATGGGACAGTATCAAATATTTCAACTGTTTCATCAGGGTCTGTAAGTGGATCAAATCCTCAGATTTTAAAAATAGAGGTGTATAGTAGGGTTAGTTCAGGAAGTGATTCGTTTTATTTATATGTAGAAGATGGCAATGGAAATGTTAATTATACAACAGTAAGTAAGAGTGGAACAATAACAATTAATGATTTTAATGGTTTTGATCCGTCAGGCAAGTGGAAAATATGGATTGTTACAAAAGGAACAGTTTCAACATCCACTGAAACAATAAAAGTATATTATACATATTAAAAATGTAATGTGGCTACAATTTTGTATTATAGGAGAGAGTGAAATATGAATGTAAATATTAACAATAAAAATTTATTTTCGCAAAGTTTGCTAATAAACAAATTCTTCTTTCAGAAAAATTCTTCACACAAGCAGACTGGGATTACGACCGTAGATTCTGGGTGTCAATATAGAAATAACAATTATTACTATAATAAAGATGGTGTACCTTTTTTATCAAAGGAACAGGCAGACCGTTGTATCAATGGTAAGGATTGGAAAAAGATAGTGTCTGTATCGGATAAGGTGAAGTCGGATTTAGAAAAGGTTGTAAAGCAGGATTTTATCAGTAGCAATGGTGCATATATACCAGAAGAAAGCAAGAGACATGATGTAATCAAACAGTATTTGAATACGATTCCTTCTGAACAGCGAAATTCCGCTTCGTGGACATTGAGCAGAATGGCTGGAGATTATGCTTCAAGAATGGAGACACTGGTAAAGAAAAATAATCCTGGATGGAAGCCGGGAGATGCATTTGATACAAGTATTTTAGATCAGATGGATGATACTCTTGGTGGATTAGATTTTAAAGTATAGATGTAGGTGAGAGAAATCCAACAGGTGGCATAGTTGGAAGGACTCCGAATAATGAAAGGAGATATGTTAATATGGCAGTTACAGGAATAGGAACTTATGCGTCATATACGAATAGTTATGGCAATACACAAAATGCTGGAAACAAAACGGGCAGGACATATAAGAATGCCCATGAATATAAGAACTATTTAACACAAAAATACGATTGTTTACGAAGCAGGGATTATTCCGTAAATATAAACAGTTCTCTTTTGTCAAAGGCTATGGGAGATGAAAAGACAAAACAATGGTTGGAGTATAATCTATCTTTAATACCGGAAAGTATCGAAAAATTGAAAGCTGCTCAAAGTGCTCGTGGCTGTAAGGTACTGAGTGTAACGGATACAATAAATGGATATGATAGCATAACAGAAGAAGTACTGGTAACAGATGAGGTTGATCCGGGAACAGAAAAAGCAAGGAAAGAACTTGAAGAAAGACTCGAGAAAAGGAAAGCAGAAAAGAAAGAGACAGAGGAAAGACTGGAAAAACAGCGTGCCGAAAAACAGGAGCAGGAAGAACAGCAATATAATCTGAAAATTGATGGAAAAGATGTAGCTGACCTGACAGTAAAAATGGTGGAATTGGTAGGTACTTCAACTTCTACAGGAGTGACGGAAAACGGAGTTTCGGCATTTGATGCTTTGGCATAGGGACTTTGATATGAAACCGTAAGGTGTGCAATTAAAATAATGACTTATGCTAGAACATAAAGTAAACAAAAATAAATTTGTTGATTTTTGCAATGGAGATGTAAAGGGAGAAGATACAGAGACACTGAATCATTTCGGAGCATATAGCCAGCAGAGGTGTAAACATCAATACTATTGCGCTGTGGATTGTATTCTGCAAATATTGTTCTCATCGTATCTTATCTCTCCTTATCATTCAATCAATTATCAGTTACAAAAATCAGAAGCATTTCAATCAGTTCACCATGTCACTTTTATTTTGTGTTATACTGTTTTATAGATTTTTCTTGCCCTTGTATTTGCCCTTATCAGAGTTCGTAAACACTGATGGGACGATATAACACAAGGGAAACAATAAGGAAAAGCTCACCTGCGATAAATCCAGTGTTTTCAAGGGCTTGTGGAGAATTTAATAACAAAATATAACAGTTATTAAATCTCTTAAAACAGGTGAAATCTCAATTCAAGTTTGACGAGGAGGTGCTTTACATGAATAAGAGTATATCAAGGATTATCGGTGTGATAATGCTGATTGTAGCTTTTGTATTTATAATGTTTGCATTGAACCATCCAGAAAAGAGTTTTCCTTGGAACAATACAATTACGTGGTTACTGTATGGTGTATATTTTCTTGTGGCAGTAGTGCTGCTTATTGCTCCTAAAATGAAGAAGTGAGAAATTCCCGTTTATTGGGAAGTCACAGAGAACGAAAATCGATATTTATAGGAGGTAAAGCAGAATGAAATGTCCATATTGTGGTGAAGAAATGATAAGAGGATACCTAATGAGCTCACGAGACATTACTTTTGCAGTTGATAATCTGACAAAAGTTTTTCGCATTAAAAAATCGGACGATCTGGAATTGAGTAAAGGTTCAGGCGGAATCCCTCATTGTGAAGCTTATCGTTGCAGTAGTTGCAAAAAGATTTTGATTGATTATGCGAATAGATAACTACTTCACCAAGCACATTTTTCAACCGGAATGTGTACCGCCCATGCAGAGCCAACACATTCCGGTCTGTTAAGGAACAAATCAGCCCTTACTACGATAGCAGACGCAGAACTAACTATGCGCAAAACACAAGTTTAACGAATAGTTGTGTTTAGAAATAATCCTATAATACGCCTTTCGAAAGCTATTTTTAACAGATTTCCTCGGAATCCAGCAATATGGTAAAAGGCCCGTCATTTAACAGAGATACTTTCATATCGGCGCCAAAGATTCCTTTTTCCACGGTGGCGATGCTTTCACGGCATCTGTCGATAATGTATTCGTATAGTTCATTGGCTATATCCGGATTACCGGCTTTGATAAAGGATGGACGATTGCCTTTTTTGCAATCCGCATACAGAGTAAATTGTGACACCAGTAACAATTCGCCCTCCACCGCATGCAGATCCAGATTGGTCTTGCCCTGAGCGTCTTCAAAGATCCGCAGCCCCAGAAGCTTCTTGATCATTTTGTCGGCAATCTCTCTGGTATCTGTTTCGGCCACGCCGATCAGTACCAGAAAACCTTTGCCGATGCTGCCTGTTACCTCTCCATCTACTTTTACCTCTGCATGCTGTACCCGTTGTATTACAAATCGCATTTGTCTACTTCTCTCCTACGTTTTTCTCTTCTTGATCTTTTTTATCCTGGCTGAAATCAGTTTGATCTTTAAGCTCATGATCCTTTTGCAGTCTGGAATTCAGTGTATGGAATCCCTCTTCATCAATATTTTTCAGATAAGAATATTGTTCTGTCTCTACCGGCAGATCCTTTTTCCGAAGGAACGTATTAACTACTGCCTTGATAGCCGCATAGATCACTGCAAAGATAGGCACCCCGACGATCATGCCGAGAATACCGAATAATCCACCGAATACCGTGATGGCGAAAATCACCCAGAAACCGGTAAGCCCGGTGGAATTGCCCAGAATTTTGGGTCCCAGGAAATTTCCGTCAAACTGCTGTAACACCAGAATGAACAGGACGAAATAAACACAGTTTAAAGGGTGCATCGGATCCACCACAAGGATCAGGATGGCACTGGGAATAGCTCCCAGATAAGGACCAAAGAAGGGAATAATATTGGTCACACCCACAATCACGCTGACCAGTGCCGCATACGGTGTCTGCAATAACGTGGTTCCGATAAAGCACAGGCATCCGATGATAAAGGAATCTACAATCTTGCCGCCGATAAATCCGATGAAAGTGCTATGGGTAAAGCGAAAACTCTTGATCAGGCGGTTGGCTGTTTTCTGTTCAAAGAAAGCATAGGCCATTTTTTTCGCTTGTCCGGCAAATTTTTCCTTACTTGCCAGTACATAAATGGAAATAACGAATCCGATGATAAAATCCCAAAGACTCTTCAGAATATTGATTACGCTCAAAGATACTGTCATGATCACCTGACTGGTCTTGGTCAGTACTGTGTTATTTAACCAATTCTCCAGTTCTACGGAATACTTATCAATCAGAAAAGTGATCTGACTGCCCAGCTCCGGATTGTCATCCATAAGCTTGCTGATCCATTTTGTAAAATTGCTGATGTAGGTGTCAAAATTGGAAGCAATATTTACAATACTGGGAACAATCTGGGAAAGCATCATGGCAACCAGACTATAAATCAGGGTGACGAACAAAAATGCCGTGATCAGTATGCCAATACCACGGACAATGGAATTGCGCTTACTGCTCTCCTTCACCTTCATTTTCCGGCACAAAGGAAATAGCAGTTTGGTTTCTATAAAATTAAGTACCGGGGTCAGCAGATATGCCGTCACCAGTCCGAATACCACCGGCATCAGAATCCCGATGATCGTATGAAAGCCTGTCTTGATACTGCTTCCGTGGAATAACAGATAATAGAAACAAATACTGGCGGCAATGGTTAAGAATGCCGTTACCCCCCAACGAAAATACTTATTATTTTTTAAATCGTACTTCATTCACTCACACCTTTCTGTGTAACTCACTATGTTTAATATACTATGGTTTTGTCCTCACCACAAGAAGAAATCTGTCGTTTTGGTTGAAAAAGAATCTCCGCAAGTATAAAATAAATAAGAAGAAACGAATGGAGAAAAGAGTGAAAAATAAAGTAGATTTTTGGGCGCACTTATATAAGGGTT
>NZ_QUEC01000051.1:0-13099 GCF_003478095.1 Clostridium sp. AF34-10BH | reverse complement strand
ATTATGAAGTTAGAGGCGGTTGTTGGCTAGCCGCGGGATTATTTGGCGCTTACAAAATAATAGACGAACATCGCGAAAATGTCTAAAAATAAACAATCACAAAAAATCTGTAGCTTGCTTTTTCTTCCCCATTATTATATTTTGCATGTGGCAGAAAATCAACACAAGTTCATTAAATGACATTAATACAATTTCTCATCTTTGTAGTAAGTCTTTACAGATGTTCAAAAACATTTTAAACTAGAGGTGTATAAAATCAAATACATAAACAAGGGTACAAAGAGAGAAAAAGCAGGAGGGAACTATGGCAGACAACGCAGAAAAAGACAAAAAAGATAATTCCTTTATGATGAAACTTGCCACGCTCATTGTAGACAAACGAAAAGGATTTTATCTGATCTTTATTGTTTTATGCATATTTTGCGTATTATCCATGAACAGAGTCAAGGTTAATAACGATCTGACCACTTATTTGCCGGACACAACAGAGACCAGAAGGGGACTGGATCTGATGGATTCGGAATTTACCACGTATGGCTCCGCCCGGATCCTGATCTGTAACGTGACGTTTGACGAGGCACAGAAACTGGCAGATCAGGTGGAGGAGATGGACGGTGTCAGCATGTTGGATTTCGATGACACCGAGGATCATTATCATGACATGGAGGCTTTATTGTCTGTCACTTTTGATGAGGAAGCAGACACGGAAGCTACACAGCAGCATCTGGATGAAGTATTGGATGCATTGTCCGATTATGATGTTTACTATTCTTCCGATATCGGTCAGGAAGAGCGTGACGCGGATGACTTGAATAATGATATGATCGTCATTCTGTTGTTGGCAGCAGTGGTTATCGTAGCCGTATTGTTATTTACCTCTACGACTTATGCGGAAATCCCGGTTTATCTGACTACATTTATTGTGGCAGCTATTTTGAACAAAGGTACGAACTACTGGTTCGGAACCATCAGTTTTGTTACGAACTCCATCGCGGTGGTACTGCAGTTAGGTCTGGCGGTAGACTATGCCATCATTCTGGCCCACCGTTTTATGGAAGAACATGAGGACAAGGATGCCAGAGAGGCTGTGATTGTTGCTTTGAGTAAGGCAATCCCGGAGATTTCCTCCAGTTCCCTGACCACCATCTCCGGTATGGTAGCCATGATGTTCATGCAGTTTAGAATTGGTTATGATATGGGTATCATTCTGGCAAAATCCATTATTTTCAGTATGGTGGCCGTATTCTTCCTGATGCCCGGACTGTTGTTGACCTTTTCCAAGGCCATCGACAACACCCATCACAAGAGCTTCGTTCCGAAGATCACAGCAGTCGGTAAGTTTTGTGTGGCTACCCGCTACATTATACCGCCTATTCTGATCGTAGGTGTTATTATAGCATTTTTCCTGTCCAATAAGGCAAACTACGTGTACGATACCAACACTCTGGAATCCAGTACTATGAGTGATAATAAATTCTCCGTCAGCATGGTAAATAAGGAATTCGGCATGGTGAACCAGCTGGCGGTCATTGTGCCGAACGGTGATTATGAAAAAGAGGCACAGACACTGAAAGCTCTGGAAAAGCTGGATGTGGTGAAATCCTGTCAGGGACTTGGCAATATCGAGGCCATGGACGGCTATATGCTGACGGATAAGCTGACCCCCAGGCAGTTTGCGGAACTGATCGATCTGGATATTGAAGTGGCGGATATGTTGTATTCGGCATATGCACTGGATCAGAGCGATTATGGTGCGCTGGTCAGTGGCGTCAGTGAATACGAAGTTCCGTTTATTGATATGTTCCTGTTCATTTATGATCAGAAAGAAAGCGGCAACATCACACTGGACGATGATCTGGAAGAAACTCTGACGGATGCTTATTCCCAGATCTGTATTGCGAAAGATCAGCTGCTGGGCGAAGACAATTCCCGATTTGTTCTGGAATTGAATGTTCCTTATGAGGGAGAAGAGACCACAGCAGCACTGGATCAGATCCGTAATACCGTGGCAAAGTTCTATAATATAGATGACATTCTGCTAGTCGGTAACGCCACCAGTGATAAGGATCTGGGCGATTCCTTCGCAACGGATAATACGATCATCACGGTGCTGACAGCATTGTTCGTTATGATCATCCTGCTGTTCACCTTCCAGTCCGCCGGTCTGCCGGTACTGTTGGTTGTAACGATTCAGGGTAGTATCTGGATGAACTTCTCATTGCCGTATCTGTTGAATGAAAATGTATATTTCCTGGGATATCTGGTAGTATCTGCGATCCAGATGGGTGCAACGATCGACTACGCTATCGTTATCACCAGCCGTTACATGGATCTGAAGACCTATATGCCGATCAAGGAAGCCGCCATCGAAGCACTGAACCAGGCGTTCCCTACCATTGTTACCAGCGGATCCATGCTGGTATCTGCGGGATTTATTATCAGCTATGTATCTTCCAATGCAGCGGTAGCGGCCATCGGACTGGCTCTTGGTCGTGGTACTCTGACATCTATTTTGTTGGTACTGCTGGCATTGCCGCAGACACTGCTGATCGGAGATATCATTATTCAGAAGACAGCATTTACACTGAAACGGGATCTGGCAAAGCCCTTGCCCTCCGCCGGAAGAATCCGTATGAACGGTCACATCAAGGGTTATGTCAATGGTGTGTTGGAGGGTGATTTCATCGGTGTCATTGATGGTGAGATGGGTGCGGTGGTGCGTCCCAAGGATACCGTGACGATGGAGGAGCGGGACGATGCCCCGGAAGAAAACTATCCCAGACTGGAAGCCCAGGAGCTGCCGGAGGATGAGACAGCCGGACAGAAAGCAACCGGAGCAGATACAGAAGCTGCGGATAAGAAAGCTTCGGATAAAGAAAAAACAGCAGAAAGCGAGGGAACAGAAGATGAACAGTAAGAGATTATTATGTTTCCTGCTGGGAGCAGCATTGATCCTGCAGACACCGGCCACCGCCTATGCAGCAGAAACTTTGACCTATGAGCAGTACAGAGGCGGCAGCGGTTATAGCAGCACGATAAAGGAGCAGGATTATGCAGTCATAGAGATCAGCACGGAGGAGGATCTGCGGAAACTGGTGGAGAACTGTGTACTGGACAGTTGGTCCAGAGATAAAAAAGTAGTGCTGCAGAACGACATTGTTCTGAGCATGACAGGTGAACTCAGTATTCCTACGTTTGCAGGAATCTTTGACGGCAGCGGTTTTACTATTTCCAATGTGAAACTGACCGGAGACGGTTCGGCAGTGGGATTGTTCCGCTATGTGCAGGAGGGAGCAAAAGTCCGCAACCTTACGGTCACGGGGGAAGTATCTCCCTCTGGAAGTCAGGATCAGGTCGGCGGTATCGTCGGTGTGAACTATGGCAGCATTGAAAATTGTAAATTTACCGGAAATGTGGTCGGTGATACGGATGTCGGCGGTATTGCCGGAGTCAATGCCGAGAGCGGAGAGATCCGTCGGTGTGAATCCTCCGGAAATGTGATCGGCAATCATTCCGCAGGCGGTATTGTGGGCAACAACCACGGTATTCTGAATAACTGCAGCAACAATGGCAATATCAATACGTACAGCACGGAAGTGACTTATGATCTGGAAGATATCACCATGGACAATCTGGAGCAGATCAACAGTACCTCCAATGTGGCAGCTCATACGGACACCGGCGGTATCGCAGGTATTTCGGATGGTAAGATTTATTATTGCTCCAATTCCGGTGCCATCGGCTACCAGCACGTAGGCTACAATACCGGAGGTATCGTAGGCAGACTGCATCAGGGCTATCTGCAGAACTGCACCAACACCGGATATGTGCAGGGCAGAAAAGATGTGGGCGGTATCGTGGGTCAGATGGAGCCGTTCCTGGAAATCCAGTATCTCAGTGACAAGCTGAAGGAACTGGATACGGAGACAGACAAATTCCTGGATATGTTGGATGCCACCCAGAAAGATGTGAGCAGCTATAGCAAACAGGCATCCAGTATTGCCAAGAGTATCAGTTCGAACCTGAAAGATGCCAACAATGCGGGAAGTTCTCTGACCGGGACCGCTCATGATCTGTGGCATATTTACAATCAAGAGCTGAACGGCGTCAGCAACGATCTGAAAGTCCTGAATGACGATCTGAACAAGCAGGCGGATAATGACAAGAATAACGGCAACAGTCATGACGTTACCATCAGTGGAAATGATATTTGGAATGGTAACTGGGGTGGCGATGGCGATCATGACGTCAGTGGCGGAAACATTACCATCACCGTACCGGACGATACGGAGAGCTATAAATCGGCACTGAAAAAATTCGGAGAGAATGCCACCAAGCATCTGGATAACATGACGAATGCTTCCACGGATCGCAGTGGCGGTATCAAAGATAATCTGGATACACTGAATGACAGGCTCGACAAGGCTTTTGACCAGTTGGGTCAGTTGGGGGATGTACTGGAAGCCGGGACAGACAGCACCAGTGCCCACATGGATGAGCTGATGGATCAGGCCAGAGTTCTGAGGAATCTGGTCAGCGAAATCCGGGATGATCTCTTCCGGTATGAAGGAATTTCTGTAGAAGATACTTCGGATGAGTCAGCCAGCAAGGAAGAGGTGAACCCCGGAGATCCCGATGCGGAGGATGACACCGCAGAACCGGAAGGAACCGAAGAAGCGCGCTATGATACTTCCAGCTTCCAGAAGGGAAAGGTCACCTTATGTGTGAACCGCGGTACGGTGGAAGCCGATACGAATGTGGGCGGTATCGTTGGACAGGTGGCAACGGAATACGATTTTGACCCTGAGGACGATATCACTTTAACCGGAACGGAGAGTTTCGATGTGGAGCAGACGGTCAAGGCAGTCATCAGAGACAGCCGCAACCTTGGAGACGTGACCGGTAAAAAAGACTATGTCGGCGGTGTGGTCGGTAAAGCAGAATATGGCGCAGTCATTTCCTGTGAGTCTTATGCACCCGTAGAGAGTACCGGAGGCAGCTATGTGGGAGGAATTGCCGGATCTGCCAGCTATGCGATCCGCAGCTGTTACAGCATGGGCAGGATCACCGGTAAAAATAATATCGGAGGTATTGCCGGAGAAGGCTGTGATATTTTCTACAGCTATGCGTACAATGATCTGGATATGTCCGGCGAAGGCCAGGGCAGCATTGCCGGAAAAGTCAGTGATGATGGAACTCTGTATGGCAACTATTATGTGGAAGGCGGAGCCGGTGGCGTAGACGGCATTGGTTATCAGGGCGGCGCTACCCCGTTGTCCTACCAGGAATTCTGCAGCAAAGACGTTCCGGACGCTTTCTCACAGTTTACCATTACCTTCCAGGCGGATGGTGTAGAAGTGGCTTCCTATAAATGCGGTTACGGGGATTATCTGTCGGCAGACCAGATTCCGGAAGTACCGGAGAAGGATGGCTATTACGGTGTATGGCCGGATTATGATTTCAGTGATATTACCGGTAATAAAGTGCTGGAAGCAGAGTATGAGGAATGGACCGCATCCATTGCTTCCGCAGAGAAAAACGATAACAATAAGGCACTGGTTATGGCAGAAGGCAACTTCTATCCCAATGCAGCATTGCATCTGCAGGTAGAGGGAAATACTTATACAGTATCCATGACCAATTCCATGGAAGAGGATGCACCGGACTATACCGGAGAAGCAACCTTGCGTGTCTACTGTGAGGATGCGGATAACACTGTCATAGAGGTAGCACAGGATGGAGAGTACACGGAAGTGGAATCAACTGTGATCGGCAGCTATAGACAGTTTACCATGGAAGTGCCCGGCAGCTTCCGCACGGTAGAGGCCGAGGGCAGTCATACACTGCTGATCGTACTTTGCATCGTCGGTGGTGCAGTCGTGATCCTGTTGATCGTATTGTTAGGGAAAAAAGCGGCAAAACGCCGGAAGACGCGCAAGGCGGTAAAACGTGACCGGAAAGCCGGAAAAGCTGACGAGGACCAGAGTGGCAAAACGGATGCAGCAGAAGATGCCGGACAGACGGCTGACGCAGAGGAATAACAATGATTCAGGCAGTTTTATTTGACATGGACGGTACGCTGATCGATACCGAAAAATATTACCGTATTTTCTGGCCGAAGGCACTGGCAGCCTGTGGGTATACCATGACAGATGAGCAGGCACTTACGATGCGCAGCCTGGGACGCCCCTTTGCTCCCAGACAGCTCAAGGACTGGTACGGTGAAGATTTTGACTATTATGTGGTGCGTGACAAACGAAAAGAGATGATGGAAGAAACACTGGACCGGGATGGCATCAAATGCAAGCCCGGTGCCGTGGAGCTTCTGGAAGATCTGAAAAAAAGGCATATCACCGCAGCGGTTGCCACAGCGACGGATCTGGAGCGGACGGAAAAATATCTGGCGATGGCAGGACTTCGGCCGTATTTTGAGAAACTGATTTCGGCCACTATGGTAGCAGAAGGTAAGCCGTCCCCGGATATTTATCTCTATGCCTGCAGGCAGCTGGGACTGGCACCGGAAGAGTGCATGGCCGTGGAGGATTCTCCCAACGGAGTCATGAGTGCTTACCGCGCCGGCTGTAAGGTCGTGATGGTGCCGGATCAGACACAGCCAGATGAAAAATTAAAAAAATGTCTGTACGCCTGCGTACCGACCCTGGCAGATATCAGCCACCTCATTTAGAGGTGGCTATATTTGTCATAGTAGCTTGATTTTTGTATTCCAGTGTGTTATTATTTTAACGATTAGAGTGACTATTCGGAAGACAATGAAATCAAGCGGGACTGCTTTGTCATGCTTGCATGTAAAAAGCAGTTTTGCTTGATTTTAGGTGACTCGAATAGAGTCACCGCCACACATATGAGCAAAAATAGCTGCGCAGCAGCGAAAGCACGATTTATCGTGCGATTTTGCGAATAATGTGTGGAATGTATTCATACTTGGAGCCCACGAGGGGCGGAAAGGAATGGAAGAAAATGAATTTTGATGACATCGTAGCAAAAGTAAAAGAGTGTGGGAAGAAGACCGTCGCAGTCTCCGTAGCACAGGACAGTGCAGTACTGGAAGCTGTACATGAGGCCAAGAGACTGGGCATTGCAGATGCAATCCTGGTAGGTGATGAGGCAAAGATCCGTGAGATTGCAGCCGGACTGAATATGGACCTCTCCGATTATGAGATCATCAATGAGCCGGATATGATCGAAGCTTCCCTGAAAGCTGTAAAGCTGGCACATGACGGCCGTGCAGATATGTATATGAAGGGCCTGATCGACTCCAAGAACTTCTTAAAGAGCGTACTGAACAAAGAAGTAGGCCTTCGTACCGGTGGAACCCTGTCTCATGTATGTGTATTTGAGATTCCCGGCATTGACAGACTTCTGTTCCTGACCGATGTTGCATTCATGACCTATCCTACACTGGAGGAGAAGGTTCAGATCATCAAGAACACCATTCCGGTATGTAATGCCTGCGGCGTTGCAGAGCCTAAGGTAGCACCTTTAGCAGCAGTTGAGGTTGTAAATCCCAAGATGCCCGTTACCGTAGATGCGGCAGAACTGACTAAGATGTGTGAAGAAGGACAGATCCCCGGCTGTATCGTAGACGGCCCGCTGTCTCTTGATCTGGCAATCGATCCCGAGGCAGCCAAGCATAAGGGCGCAACCGAACGTAAGATCCAGGGTGATGCAGATGTATTGCTGTTCCCGGATATCCATGCCGGCAACCTGGTATACAAAGCAATCGTACATATGGTAAAAGTAAAGAACGGATGCATCCTGACCGGTACCAAGGTACCCGTAGTCCTGACCAGCCGTTCCGATACCTTCGAGACCAAGGTATACTCCCTGGCACTGGCTGCAGTTGTAGCAGAAGAGATGAAAAAGAATCAGAAATAAGCTATGGATATCGTGATCGAAGTCGCTGTGGAAGCTGCGGGAGAACTGCTGTCGGCAGGTATAGATGCTGTAGTGGACAAAGCGGTAAAGCATAAGAGCGAATATAAGAGTGAATATAGGAGGAAACACATAATGGCAATCAAGAGTCTGATCATCAACCCCGGTTCCACCTCCACCAAGATCGGTGTATTTGAGGATGAGAACTTATTATTTGAAGAAACCCTGAGACATTCTACCGAGGAGATCTCCAAATACGATACTATTTTCGAACAGAAGGATTTCCGTAAGAAGATCATTACCGATCTGCTGGCAGAGAAGAACTGCGATCTGAAGAGCTTCAACGTGATCGTAGGACGTGGCGGTCTGTTAAAGCCCATCCCCAGTGGTACCTATGCGGTAACCGATGATCTGCTGGAGGATTTAAAAGTAGGTGTACAGGGTCAGCATGCTTCTAACTTAGGCGGTATTCTGGCAAGAGAGATCGGTGATGAGATCGGCGTTCCCTCTTACATCGTAGACCCCGTTGTAGTAGATGAGCTGATGCCAATCGCAAGATATTCCGGTCTGGAAGAGATCCCCAGAGGAAGTATCTTCCATGCCCTGAACCAGAAGGCAGTTGCCAAGAGATATGCAAAAGAGGCCGGCAAGCCTTATGAGTCCTTACGTCTGGTAGTCGTGCACATGGGCGGCGGTGTATCCGTAGGCGCACATGAGGACGGCAAGGTTGTAGACGTATTCAGTGCATTTGACGGTGACGGTGCATTCTCTCCGGAGCGTGCAGGCGGTGTACCCTGTGCAGCACTGGTAAAAATGTGCTTCTCCGGAAAATATACTGAGAAAGAGATCAGTGCAAAGCTGATCGGCAAGGGCGGCCTGAATTCTTACCTGGGTACCAACGATATGCGTGAAGTTACTAAGCGTGCCAATGAAGGCGATGCCAAGGCAGCTGAGGTGAAGCAGGCATTCCTGTTACAGGTAGCCAAGGATATCGGTGCTATGGCTTGTGTGCTGAACGGCAAGGTAGACCAGATCGTTATCACCGGCGGTATTGCTTATGGTGAGGATGTAGTGGCTAAGCTGAAAGAGAGATGCGGCTGGATCGCTCCGGTGACCGTATATCCCGGTGAGGACGAGCTGTTAGCTCTGGCTCAGGGGGCTCTGCGTGTCATGAACGGCGAAGAACAGGTGAAGCAGTACTAATTTAGAAATTTAGAGTAAAAATATAGAACTCCCGGTGGAATGATTCCATCGGGAGTCTTTCTATTTCAGGGAATAGACTTTCTGTCAGCACTATCGTTTTAACTAAAAATCAGCTTTGACAGAATCCCCAGTACCAGCATGTGTGCCGGATAAAAGGCATAGCAGGCAAGCTGGATCTTGCGGTTATGCGCGCCCTGGCGTCCATGGTAGCACCACAGAAGCGGCAGACACAACAGCGCCAGCCCCTGTTCTGAAATTTCGAAGGCATGACCGAAAAGCTGTAATGGAAGCTGCATTCCTGCCAACAGCATGACATTGATCCAGTAGAGCCCGGCAAATTGTCCGGCAAGCTGCCACCATTTTTTCCCATGGAAGAGATAGAATACGATAACGGTCAGAACGCCTTCCCCGTAATAGTCGAACATGAGGAGGGTTGCCAGCACGTAGCCTATTGCAGATAGCAGCAGAATCGCCGGAATCCACAGCCAGACCGGACATTTTTTCCGTAGGGTATCCATTGCCCAGATACACAGGAAGCCTGTGAGCAGTGTCCAGATCACGTTCTGATGAAATGGATAGAATAACAGCCCGCTGTACATCAGATTGATGGGAAGCTCAGACAGAATGGCCAGAAGAAGCAGGCGCATGCAATATTTTTTCTTATCATGGGTATGGAAGAAGCCTTCCACCAGGAAAAAGGCGAACATGGGAAATGCCAGTCTGCCGATGCCGGTCAGCCACCAGGCATCTCCGGCGAGGGTAGCCCACAGGTGATCACAGAACATGAACGCCATAGCGAGGATATGCAGCGTCAGAGCACTGAGATCCGGTGGGAAAATAGAACAATGGGATCCTTTGTTTTGCAAAATAAAACTCCTTTCAAAATTCCTTACGGAAGGATATAGTTGCATTATATCTTGTTTATGCGCTATAGTAAATATATCTGTGAAAGAGTATATGAAATTCCAATGATGGCTTACCCGGCATTTATATGCCGCAAAGCCTGTCGGGCGAACAGATATTGACAGAAAAACAAAATGCAGCACAGGAGGAATACAATGCGTCGTAACGATCGTGAGATTACAGAATTTTCGGAAATGACAGATGTCATGAAGAGGTGTGATGTGTGCAGACTTGCACTGAATGATGAGCATGGCTATCCGTATCTTCTGCCGTTGAATTTCGGAATGGAAGAGACGGACGGCAGAGTGACACTCTATTTTCACGGGGCAAAAGAAGGAAAAAAATATGACTTGATCCGTAAGGATGCCAGGGCAAGCTTCGAGATGGATTGCTCCCACAGACTGGTGCTGTCGGAGAAGGAAGACGGCTGTCAGTGCACCATGGAATATGAGAGCGTGATCGGTCAGGGAACTATAGAGATCCTGTCGGATGCGGAAAAACAGAAAGCATTGAATCTTCTGATGAAGCAGTACTATCCTGACAGAACGGAGAATTTCGTATTCCGACCGGAAGTCGTAGCCAGGACGGAGATATTCTGCCTGAAAGTGGAGCATATGACGGGGAAGAAACGTTTCAAAAAGTCGTAGAAGATATCATCTATTGATATCCCCGCGGGATGGGGCAGCAGGAAGTCTGAGATAGAAAAGAGAGGATGAGGGACAACAATGTATACAGATGGACAGATCTATATGGGCCTGGCAGATGGCCAGCGTGTGAATATGCAGCTGAATATGAGTAACCGCCATGGATTGATCGCGGGAGCCAGCGGCACCGGCAAGACGATTACGATGAAAGCTATGGCAGAATCATTTTCGGACGCGGGAGTTCCGGTTTTTTTGTGTGATGTCAAGGGAGATGTCTCCGGCATTGCCACGGCGGGTGTGGCTTCGGAGTCTATGGACAAGAGAATCGATAAATTCGGTATCCGCGACAGCTTTTCCTATAAGGCTTATCCGGTCTGCTTTTGGGATATCTATCAGGAGGGCGGACATCCTGTGAGAGCCACAATCTCCGATATGGGACCGGAGCTTTTATCTCGTATTCTGGGGCTCACCGCTGCGCAGGAAGGTGTATTGAATATTGTCTTCCGGATCGCGGATGACAAGGGACTTTTATTGATCGACTTAAAGGATCTGCGTATTCTGCTGAATTATGTGGCAGAACACAAGGATGACTATCTGACCACCTACGGAAGTATCTCCAAGCAGTCCGTGGGCGGTATTCTGCGGGCGTTACTGCCTCTGGAGAATCAGGGCGGAGATCTCTTTTTCGGAGAACCGGATCTGGATATTTATGACTGGATGCATACGGATGTGTACGGCAAGGGTATCGTCAACGTGCTGAATTGTGTAAAGCTGGTGCAGAATCCCACACTGTATGCCAGCTTCCTGTTATGGATGATGTCAGAATTATTCCAGAAGCTTCCCGAGGCGGGAGATCTGGAAAAGCCGAAGCTGGTATTTTTCTTCGATGAGGCACACCTGTTGTTTGCTGATGCACCGAAGATACTGGTGCAGAAGATCGAGCAGGTGGTGAAGCTGATCCGCTCCAAGGGTGTGGGCATCTATTTTGTGACCCAGAGTCCCAGTGATATCCCCGATTCCGTACTGGCACAGTTAAGCAACCGGGTACAGCATGCCCTCCGGGCGTATACCCCTGCGGAGCAGAAGGCTGTCCGGGCGGCAGCACAGTCTCTGCGGGCTAATCCGGCGTTTAAGGCAGAGGAAGTCATCATGGAGTTAGGTGTAGGAGAAGCGCTGACATCCTTCCTGGATGAGAACGGCGTGCCCGGCATCGCCCAGCGTACCTCCATCATCTGCCCCCAGAGCTTTATGGGACCTGTGGATGAGACGGAGCGCAGAAATCTAATGGCGAGAGACGGCATGGGACGCTACGATGAGGCGGTGGACAATATTTCTGCCTACGAAGTGTTGACAGATACCATGGAGCATGAGGCGAAAGCGGCGCAGCTGGCAGCAGAGCGGGCACAGCTGGAGAAGGATAAGGAAGCTCTGGCAAAGCAGCAGGCCAAGCTACAGGAATCCGCCGTAAAGCAGAAACAGAAAGAGTGGGAAGCAGCACAGAAAAAGAAGGAAAAGGCAGCGGAACGCCGACAGGCCCAGATCGAACGCCAGCTGATCAACACCGGTGCCCAGGTCATCAAGAGAGGAATTTTGAGTACACTGTTTGGAAAGTAATTAGGAATAAAATTCTTTTGATGCTTATTCTGCCATCGTCAGCGGACGGAAAGATTATGCAAAACGATGGAAATGCTAGAATAACTGGAACCAGAGAAAGTGTCCGCCAAAGATCAGCCAGAGGACGGACAGAACCGACAGCAGGATACAGACGATGGTCTCCGCCGGCTGCCGGGGGCGTCTGCAAAGTAACGGCGGTAGAGCGATGGCAAGCAGAAGGATCGGAATCCCGTACCGGAAAAGCATAAGCCCGATGGCAAAGGCACCCAAAGCCAGGGTGAAGAGTGCTTCGTCTAAATTTGCTTCATTTTGTATAAATAAGAACGCACCAGTAAAGAAGAGAAACGCAAGAAGGATCACGGAAAAAATACTAAGACAGAGGATGCGAAGCCATTTCGCGGCTCTGTCTTTTTTCTGTTGGCTTACCTCGGCGATGACATCGCTCAGGAGTGTATTGGTGTCAGCAGAGGGCAGGGCAATCCGCTCACCGCGACAAAGCTCTTCAACCGATACCGACAGCGCAGCCGCCAGATCATCCAGCAGAGCAATGTCCGGGTAGGCATTGCCGGTCTCCCAGCGGGAGATTGCCTTATTCGTAATATGTAACTGTTCGGCCAGCTGTTGCTGCGTCAGTCCCAGAGCCATCCGCTGTTCTCTGATAAAAGTCCCTATTTTTGTTTTATCCATGTGCCCCTCCTGATTGTTGCATACGAACTGATATTTGATTTCAGTATAGAAGAATCAAGGGGAATTGGCAATCTACCGAAGCGAGAATGCCGGGAAATTAACTGGAAAGTTAGTAAAGAAATGCTATCAAATCCCCGTAGCCCTTGGCAGGGTAT
>NZ_QUEC01000050.1:0-13386 GCF_003478095.1 Clostridium sp. AF34-10BH | reverse complement strand
GCGGCAACTCTGATATCTTATCATAACCGCTTTCGTTTGTCAACAACTTTTTTGAAATCTTTTTTTCGTCTTGGAAAACTTTGTTTTCCGTGACAGATATTTATGTTAACATATCTGTCAGACTTTGTCAACAACTTTTTTTAAATCTTTTCAAGTTTCTTTCTAGCTGTTGTGTTGTCTCGGCGCTGCCTCAACAACGAATCTGAGTATATCACCCTGTACCCCACTTGTCAACATTATTTTGCATATTTTTCAAACAATTTTGCAAAAGCAGTAAAAAAGCCCATAATCATGGGCTTTTTTGTCATTTTGGATCTTATTGTCTTTTCTCTTTTTCTCATAATTTACAGTATATATGCCTATAAAAGTTGAATTGTATATTCATTTGATGTATTTTTGAGACGAAGAGAAATGTTTTGTATCCCATTTGCCATATCTTCATTTACTTCCAGTAGCAGGACCAATCCCTGTGTCTCACCGGGAGCCATGGTTTCCACATACGTAGACATGTCATTGGGCAGCATTGTGGTCAATGCATTTCCACGTGTGCCGTCATTTACAGTAATGATGTATCTGGATGCGGTACTCAGAAAATCAACATTTTCCTCCTGGTCTGTTCCGTTGGTCAGTTCAAAGTTCAATATCAGAAGCTTTTTCCCGGTGGATGCATCCAACGCAAAATAATCCTCTGCAGATCCGTCCTCCGGATAAGAGTCTGCTATCTGGTAATCTCTGTATGTCAAGGTCACTCCCTCCGCAAGTCCGAAGAAATCCTCCAGACTGGTGGTAATATCCTCCTGTGCGGTAGGTGCCTTGGCTTCTGAAGCAGTCGATTCCGCAGGCTTCTCTTCCGTCTGTGCATTCTCCTGTCTTCCGGTTTCCTTGGCCGCGTCTTTTTCCAGTTTTGCAATGACGATTTCCGGGTCCACGAGACGGCTCCGGTGATTCGCATCATATTTTAAGAGCGTTACCGCCGCATATTCTCCGACTCTTTGTGATTCCGCTTCTGTCAGATCCGGAATTTCATTTCCGCAGGCTGTCATGCCAAGCGCCATTACACACAATAACGCTCCGCATACAATCCTCTTTTTGTTTTCTGTCATTCTTCTATCCTTCCCTGTCTGTTTTTCCATTGTTTCCTGTATTTTTCTCAAGTACGATATAAATCCCGGCAATCGCCAGTGCGATCACACCCACTGCAAAGAAAAGGACCGTTTTCTGCAATACCGGTGCTCCCCAGTAATCATATAATGCTATTTTACCACAAGTGCACAAAGAAAGCACTAGTCCATATATTCTTACCGGCTTATCTTTTTTCAAAAAGCCCAGTGTTACACTTACCAGCGCAATCAGCATAATCAGAACACTATTGATCACGGGAACATTGGTCTTAACGATCAGTGCCATATAGGTCAGAAAGATCACAATGATCAGTTCTCTGTGTTTAAACTTCTTATAGTATCTCTCCTGCAATGTCAGTACCAGATAAGCCAGTACAAACACAAACATGCACAGATAAGTAAGATAAGAGTTCCGGTACACCGGATTTGCCAGAGCGATCAACGCTCCGATCTGCCCCACCATTACAGATACATTAAATACCAGGATGTTTTTCCCGCGCATATATTTCACATTATTAAACAGCAATATACTTACAAACAGGATCCCCGCAAAAGCCGGCAGCTTTAGCATCGGCATCAAATTGGCCGCTGCAAAAAATGCCAGGGAAAAAGTAAGCAGGAGCTCCTGTATCGTTGTCCATCCATAGACCAGGAACATACTGAGGATGGTTCCCGCAAGGAGCAGGTATGCATACGGTATTTCCTTTCCGTTTGCCAGAAGTTCAATACAGTACAGTGATGTAACGATCACATCCAGTGCCCTCAGTCCGCCTTCCGCAAAACGGGTCAGTATCTTCGTCAGTAAAAGCAACGCTGTCAGGCATATGAGTATCGGCCAGTTACTTTCTATTACAGAAAAGGCACATACCGCAACAAAACTGAAAAAGTAACAGGGCAGCCATTTTTTCCACGTTCCACGTATGGCAATTCCCGCAAGAACCGCGACTACAAACGCCATTCCCGTCAGGGCGATGATTCCGATATACGCGTCGTTCTCCGCTCTTCCCCAATAATTGTTCATCGCCGTACCGGTTGTAATTCCGGCTACCAGAAGAAATGCTATATAGATTGCCAGCAAGCCGTTTTCATTCACTGCATGGCCCGCCTGTTTTTCTTTTAGTATGTAATTGCTCTGCACTACCAGGATCAGATGTGCGATCAGGAAAAAGGTTCCAAATGCAGCTGCTGTCACCCAGACCGGCATTCCCTGTGTACTGATCACACAGGATACCGTTACCGGGAAAAGGATCGTAGTGCTGACAAGTTGTATCAACTGCGAAGCCGTATGATATCTTCTTACCGGCACACAGATGCTCAGTACACTCAGTAACAGAATCAATGCCAGCACCAGCAGGCCTTCCGGCTCCGAAAGCAATGAAGAACCGAAAAGCGGATACGCACAAAGCCAGCATGCTGCGATTCCCAGCATTCTGTGTATCAGGGAATCCCTTTTTCTGCTCAGTAAAACCGTGCCCACTGTGATCACTGCAATGATCGCCGCTGCAGGAAGCATACCGAAATTATGTAGGGAAATCGTATTGATCATGGTCGACAGATATAACGCCGCTATGCCGATAGCCGAAAAGATCCGGGCCAGTTTCGGAAGCTTTCTGTGGATCAGTAATTCTGCGATCAATACCACTCCCAGGGAAACTGCATATAAAGAAATACCTTTGATCCAGCCGTTCATAAAATACATACCAAGCAATACCAGTGCGGTCAGAATAAAGATTCCGCCAACCACCGACAATGCAATGGTTGCGACCAGATATTCCGCATTCTGCTTCTTCTGTGCCGGAGCCTGCGTCACCGGTGCCTGCACCTGTTGCATGGTAAACTGCCCCACTGGCTGTGTCTGTGATTGCCCGGCTGTCTGCTGTTCTCCGGCGGCTGCCTCCTGTGGTACACTCTGCTGCGGCACAGATGACTCCGCTCCGGTTTCTCCGCCTCTGTTTGCATTAATCTGCTGTCTCTGGTACCAGAATTCCACGCTTTTATCCAGTTCTGCCTGTAGCTGTTCTACATATTCCGGCTGTCTCTGTATTCTTGGAAGTAATTGCTGTAAATACCTGGTAAATATCGGATCATTGGACTGCATCAGGTATTCTCTTGCCTGTTGTTCCAGTCTCTTTGCTCGTTCCTGTTGTGTATTGGTCTCCATCTTTTATCCTTCCCTCATTGTAATTTCTGTGATCTTATAACACTATATACTCTCTGTATCTGTCCATATCCTGTCTATGGCAGTCCGCATGGATCAGAATACCGTCCTCCCTATACTCTCTGGAAAGTATCTGCGCCTGTTCCATCAGATAGGAAGCCACATTTCCTGCACTGTACGGGATCAGAAATACGCACTCTGCATTATCCGCATAGACTTTCTGTTCAACAGCCTCTGCCAGTTCACGGATACCGATATTCTGTCCTGCCGCCAGATACCAGTTGTCCTGTCTCTTTTGCGGCAGTGGTTCCATCCCACATTTGTCTACCTTATTATACACTATGATCTGCGGAATGTCACCTGCTCCCAGTTCTTTTAAGGTATCAGCAGTTACCTGCATCTGCTGTCTGTAATTTTCATCGCTGAAATCCACCACCTGGATCAGCAGATCCGCATACTTCACCTCTTCCAGTGTAGAGCGGAAGGCTTTTACCAGTCCGTGGGGCAGCTTGTTGATAAATCCAACCGTATCCGTCAGGAAAAAGGGCTTATTATGTCCGGTATCCACACTGCGGACACTGGTCTCCAGTGTAGCAAACAGCATATCCTTTTCCATGACCGTTTTATCCGGCAATTCGCCGAACTGCTCTACCATACGGTTCAGAATTGTAGACTTTCCCGCATTGGTATATCCTACCAGAGCCACCTGCGGGATACGGGACTGCTGCCTCTTTTTCCGCTGCACCTCTCTGGTACGTCCCACATCTTCCAGTTCCTTTTTCAGTTCTGTGATACGATGCTCGATCTTACGCCTGTCCAGTTCCAGCTTTTTCTCACCGGTGCCTTTATTACTCATGCTGCCACTGGCACCGCCCTGTCTGCTCAGTGCATCATACATTCCTACCAGTCTCGGCAACATATATTGCAGTCTGGCTGTCTCCACTTGTAATTTTGCCTCTCTTGTCTGGGCCCGGATGGCAAATATATCCAGGATCAGATTCGTCCGGTCGATGATCGGCAGTTCCAGTTCATTTCCCAGATTTCTTACCTGCGAAGGTGTCAGAGAATTATCAAACACAATCTCCTGTGCCCCGCATTCTTCTGCCAGCCTGCGCACCTCTGTCACTTTTCCGGTGCCGATATATAACGCTTTATTGACATGATCCAGCCGTTGTACAATCTGACCGGCCACTTCTTTTTCCGCAGCTTCCGCCAGACTTGCCAGTTCCTCCATGGAACGCTCAAAATCCGGTTCTTCACCGACATCCACACCGACTAACAGTACCTTTACCGGTGCCTCCTGTATCTGTTCTTCCCTCATATAAAAATATATCCTTTATATTTACTATTTTGTCTCTAACTCAAACCAGAATTCCACGCCGTTGTTGTAATTGTTCACACCGAATTGCTGGTTCATGGATTCCATGATGGCCTTCACGATAGACAATCCCACACCGCTGCCTCCGTATTCTCTGGTTCTGGCCTTATCCACCTTGTAGAACTTCTCCCAGATATGGTGGATAGAGTCCTCCGGGATTGGTTTGCCTGTATTGAATACAGATACCCGTACTTTGCCGTCCTTTTGTTCCATTTTCACTTCGATGATCTTATCATCTTCACAATGATTGACCGCATTGGAGAAAAAGTTCATGAACACTTCTTCTATTTTAAATTCATCCGCCCATGCATAGATCGGCGGATACTCTTCCATCCGCACAGTGATCTCATGCTGTTTTGTCAGAATTGCCGCTGACTGGATATAATTTTTCACCAGCGCCGTAAGGTCGAACCGCTCCATGGCCACCACATCATTACCAAATTCCAGCTGGTTCAGGGTCAGAAGCTTTTTCACCATGTTGTTCATCTTCGCCGCTTCGTCCACGATGACATCACAATAGAACTGCCTGCTCTCGGGATCGTCATTGATCTCCTCCTGCAGCCCTTCCGCATAACCCTGAATCAGCGCAATGGGGGTCTTGAGTTCGTGGGATACATTGGCCAGAAATTCCTTGCGCATTTCGTCAATGGCTTCTTTTTTCTCCACATCCCGTTGCAATTCATTGTTCGCTGTCTTCAGTTCCGAAATGGTTTTCTCCAGGGAATCGGACAACTTATTGATATTCTCTCCCAACAGATCGATCTCATTATGTGCCTTCCCCTGATATTTTGCCTCAAAATCCAGCTGTACCATCCGTTCCGAAATATTATTCAGTTCCAGGATCGGCTTGGTCACACTTCGGGAGACGAACCAGATAATAATACCACCCACCATTGCTCCCAGACATCCTGCAAGGGCATAGAAGCGGTTGGCGATCTTTGCACTCTCCTGAATACTGGAAAGAGGTGTCTGCATAATAAAAGAAATGCCGGTATTCAGTCTTCCGTAGATTTCCAGATATTCCTTGTCCTCCTGTCCGGTTCTCTGGATCACATAGTCATCGCCGTTCTCGATCACCCTCTGGTCATTGAAAGGTATGCTGAGTCCAAATACATAACCGATCAGGCGGTTTTCCAGTCTCTCACCGCCGTTGATGGACACATATTTCATATTGGAATTCACATCCATAACGCATACCGTCATGTTGTAGCTTCTGCACACATCATCCAGTTCTCTGGCAAATTCTTCCGTGTCATAGCTGTCGCTCTCCGCTGCCTGCTTGATGGTTCCGTAAGCATCATGAATAACATCCAGTTTGCTCTGCATATAGACTTTTCCCAGAAATAAATAGTTGATCATCAGGCACAGCAGGATCGTACCGATCATCAGGCCGATAAAGATCCAGGCAAACTGTCCCCTGATAGAATGTACTTTTCTCTTTTGTTGTTTATTCCGCTGTTTCATCCATCTTGTACCCCATGCCCCATATGGTCTTTATGAGATTGCCTTCCTCGCCCAGTTTGCTGCGCAGTTTTTTCACATGTGTGTCTATGGTACGGGCATCCCCAAAATAATCATAGTTCCACACATTGTTCAGGATCTTTTCTCTGGACAAGGCAATGCCTTTATTTTCCATAAAA
The DNA here is from genome assembly GCF_003478095.1 of Clostridium sp. AF34-10BH. NCBI lineage: Bacteria > Bacillati > Bacillota > Clostridia > Eubacteriales > Clostridiaceae > Clostridium > Clostridium sp. AF34-10BH. The sequence continues at coordinate 7,089 of NZ_QUEC01000050.1, read as the reverse complement.
TAGGTCAGGAGTTCAAATTCCTTGTAACTTAGATCCACATCTTTTCCATCAATGATCACGCGGTGTGCCGCCTTATCCACGGTAATGCCGCCGCAGGTCAGAGCCTCTTCCTGTCCCAGCTGATTTGTTCTGCGCAGGATTGCTTCCACTCGGGCCACCAGAATCTTGGGACTGAAGGGCTTGGAAATATACTCGTCCACTCCCAGCTGAAATCCCTGCAGTTCGTCTCTCTCATCTCCGCGGGCTGTCAGCATGATGATCGGTACTTTGGAGTTCACCCGGATCTCCCGGCACACCTGCCAGCCGTCCATCTTCGGCATCATCACATCCAGAATGATCAGTGCAATATCTTTTTCTTTATAAAAAATATCCAGTGCCTCCTCACCGTCACCGGCTTGCAGCACATCAAAATTGCTCTTTACCAGGAAATCCCGGACCAGCTTACGCATTCTGCTCTCATCATCTACTACCAGTACTTTCAGTCTGTCCATACACCCTCACCCTCCTATCTTGAGATAGTAACTATTCAGCCCCATTCGCAAAATCGCCTCTTCGAGGCTTTCCTGAATACTTACACTATAGCGTGTAAATATGTCAATTTTGTGAAACTTCGGTCTCTATATGTAATTCTCTTTCCTTTTCCCGTACCGTCTGCTCCCTCTGGGTCAGTTCCTGCTCCCAGGTGGCATATTTGTTCTGCAGATTTCTTTCATAATTCAGGACATTGGGCTGATCGGAATTCAGCGTGATGATAAACATTGCAATAATTGCAATGACCATCACAATATTCATAATAAGAGACAGCCGGAACGTCGTATTTTTATTTTCTTCCGGTGCCGGTTTGATTCTTCTTCTGGCAGGAGACGTTTTTTCCCTGGTGTCCGCAAAGTTCGTCCACAGAGGGATAGGTGGAATCTCTTCTCCCAACAGATCCTGCTCTGCTTTCAGTTCTCCCTGCAATTCCCTGAGGTATTCCAAACCTACCGGAGTGCGGAACACCCTGTCATCCAATGCTTTTTTATAAATAACCAGTACGGACTCCAGATTTGTCCGATCAATCCGCTTATCCAGATAAGCAATCTTCTGTCTCTCCTGCTCTGCCAGTCTGGCATCTTTCTCTGAATAGAATGCAAATCCGGACACTACATGATCCGTCCGGTTTTGCTGTTCCTGTTCTTTCTGTACATCCATTACTGGTTTTCCTCCGCGCTTCCTGCTGCAGCATTCTGCAATAAAATATGTTCTCCCTGTACCAGCGGGTAATGGACAGGACAATCACTGTCCAGATTCTCCCGGTACATATCTACTGCAGTAATCTGATGATTTTCATAGGTCGTATAATAGTAAATTCCTCTGTCTGCATTGCAGCAGGAAGTGTAGATAGTGATCTCATACTCCCCTTTGTCCAGCTGACAGCATCCTCTGGTCTGATCCACGCTCCCCAGAATATGGAAAAACTGGCTGACGCTCTCCGACTCAGACAATCCGGACAGGGAATTCATCTTCGTGAATGCCACCCGTACAAAACGGGATGCAGAAGACAGATCCCCGGGCAGTCCCATGGCTCCCATGCCTCTGCTGTACGGCTTCAGCTTCAGATCTGCGGAAAAACGGTTTGTCGGTGATTCGGAGGACAGGGACATATAATCGTTCAAACGAAACATCTGGATTGGAAACGGGGGATTGTTCGTCAATACTCCCACCGGGTTGTCATAGATATTCAGTCCCTCCTGCACAGACTCGATCGTAATGGCCTCTTCCTTGTCTGCCAGAATCCAGTGCAGTGGAGAAACCGGATATTTTTCATTAAAGGGCGTATCCACCAGATTGATATGGGATAACAATACTCTGGCTTCCTGCACATTGGCACACTGCCCCAGAATCCAGGGGATGAACTCAAACTGGGCGATGTTGTCCTTACCTGTCTGCACTTTGCTGTATACTGCATTTCCCGGGAAATTCAGTCCCGCCATGCCGAGTCCTTTCTCATTCACTGCATCATAGTACAAAGGATAATCCCCTGCCATATGAGCAATGCCGATCATGGCATAATGCTCCGTCAGGGCATTCTGATGCCGTAGCGGAAAAGGATAATTGCGTGGTGTTATCGTTACCTCTTCCCCATAGTTAAATTCATAATCAAAAGTTCTGCCGAAATAAAAATCCTGTGATCTATAAGTTGCCGCTGTACACATAACATATACTCCTTTATTCTGATTCAAATAGATATAGAAACTAGTCTTAGTCTATAGCATTTGCAGAATGTTTGCAAGTATACGAAAACTGTTGACGCAAATATGCCATTGCGATAACATAAAGACCCAAAAAGAGTACTACTGTACAGCAACCCTGGTTAGTCCGATCCGGGAAAGTTAATATCTATCGCAGCAAACCATATTCTTATCTTTACTAAGCAAATAATAAGGAGCTTCGAGGCTGTTATCAGTATCTCGAAGGTCCTTTTCTGCTATATCTAATTCACTTGCCGATTAAGGATTACACCGCTTACAGGGCATATATCCCATATTGATGATATCTTCTCTGTTGCCGGTATATATCTCTTTGTTTTTCTCCTTCATCTGATCCACGCTGGAGCAGGACGGATAGTGGAATTTCATGGTGTTGGTATTCAGCACATAGGTAGTTTCCTGTGATTCCTGTGGCACTGACGGTTCCGGTGTGATCTGCACCGTAGTGTCTGTCTGGGGTTGTTGTGTCGGTGTTTCTATCACAATGGGTGCTGCCGCTTCCTGGGATGCCGCGTTGCTCTCCGCCCAGTTATCTCCGGTGGCATAGTCAATACCGATCCCCGGCTGCACATTGTAGGCAAATACACAGAAGCAGATACCCTCCCCGGCATCTTCCACAGAATAGGCTTCCATGAGGACACCGTCTGCCAGCAGGTTATCCCCGTCAAATATGGGAGTGACACGGTACAGGACATGATTCCCTGTATTTTTGACATAATCGCAGACTTTCGTCTCAAAAGGGAGCATTCCCTGCACGTTGAGATATCTGGTTCCTGTGATCAGGTTCTGCGGATTGGCGTTTTCCGCCGCAAGCATGTAGGCAATCAGGTGGCAGCGATTGTATAGGTATTTTCCGTCCACGTTATCGTATTTCACCAGATGCCATCCGGTAGGCTTCACGGCTCCGATCTCCCCTCTCGGTTCTGTCGGCATCAGGTCCTGTCCTACGTTGGCATATGCCACGCCACAGCGCCCCAGGCTGTCCAGCTCGCTGTATGTCTCGAAGGACTGTGTGGTCAGATCTACCTCTGTGAAATAAGGTTTGTTGCCATTGACCTCTGTATAAGGCGTGCCGGAGTATGCCGGAATCTCCCGGAGGGAAAATGCTGACGTGCCCTCTCCTGTCGGAACGTCTGTTGCAGATGTAACCTGCTGCGATTCTTGTGTATCCGAAGCGTTTTCCTGTGACTGTCCGGATTCGGGTTCCGATGCTGCAGTCTCCGATGCTTCCAGCAATTCGTAGGGGATCGTCGCCGGCTGCTCTATCGTATAGGTATTATCCTGCGGCGTGATGGTGCTTTCCGCACAGCCGGTAAATGTCAATAGCAGTACCAGCCATAATGACAATTGTGTTATCAAACGTTTCTGAGATCTGTTGTGTTTCATTTTCATAGCTTGTCAATTCCTCCCTTGTAAAACTCTTTGGAAATTATACCACTTATACTGAGTTTTGTTGACTTTTTCAGCAGATTTGGGTATATTACAGTCAAAAGAGATAGCCTTCCCTGAAGATCGTTCCGGATATTTGGTTGAGGCAACATGAAATGCAATCGAGTAGGAGGCGGTGATTAACCGCCGTCCTCTCACACCACCGTGCGTACCGTTCGGTACACGGCGGTTTCAATAGTTGACGTGCATGGACTGGTACGCTGTCGCTAAATCATAGTAGCCCCAGCTTATCAGTCTTTCTTTATTCAACGCCCAGTTTACCGCTTTGTTCCCGGCATTAAACCAGTATCCTTTGCGGTCATTGGCGATTGTTGCCGCATAATGACTGGCTACTCCCAGTCCGATTAGTTTTCTCATTCTCGTTCTGGGTAGTTTCCACTGCTTCCAGATACACATCCGTATCCTTCGGTACAGCCATCCATTCAGGTCTTCGATGTTTCTTTTCATGTCTGCTATACTATAGTAGTTCAGCCATCCCCTCATATAGATTTCTACTCGCTTCATGGCTTTCACTATACTTCTGCATCTGCTCCGGGAAGTGAGCCTGCGCAGGTTTTCCTTGGCTTTCTTCCATGACTTTTCATGCACACGGATATAGATTCCTTTTCCGTTCTTCCCATAACAAAAACCAAGGTATTTAAAATTTCGTATTGCAAACACACTGACCGTACGGCTTTTCTCCCGGTTCACCTTCAGTTTCAGCGTCCCTTCCAGATATTTCGTACTGCTCTCCAACAACCTCTCAGATGCCCGTTCACTCTTCGCTAACAGTACGATATCATCTGCATAGCGGATGCACGGTACCCCTCTTTTGTTGAATTCCTGGTCAAACTCATTAAGATAGACATTGGCTAACAGCGGGGAGAGATTTCCTCCCTGCGGCGAACCTTCTTCCGTCTTGACCACTACACCGTTTTCCATCACTCCGCTTTTCAGATACCTCTTTATCATCTGAATCACTCTTTCATCCTTTACATCTCTGCGCAGGATATTTACAAGGAATTCATGGTTCAGCGTATCGAAATACTTGGACAGGTCAAGGACGACCGCCCTTGTATATCCCTGTTCTGCATACTCCTTTATCCTCTGAACTGCATCTTTTGCACTCCGTTCCGGTCGGTATCCGAAACTTCCTTCTGCGAACTTCGGCTCATAAATCGGTATCAGCTGTTGTGATATCGCCTGCTGGATAATGCGGTCTGTGACGGTGGGAATACCAAGCTTTCGTACTCCGCCGTCCGGCTTCGGGATTTCCACTCTTCTGACCGGGGACGGGGTATAGTGCCCTTTCCGTATCCTCTCTGTCAGTTCATGGCTATGTTCCTTCAACCACGGAAACGCCTCTTCGATAGTCATTCCATCTACTCCCGGCGCTCCCTTGTTTGCCTTCACTCTTTTGTAAGCTCTGTTCAGATTGTCCTTACTCAGTATCTTACCTAAAATGTCTGGCTCTGCACTGTCTCTTTCTTTCCATATCCGGTTGAATGAGCGATGCGCTCTTACATACCCTTTACGTTCCGCGCTGTCTCTCTGCAAGCAGCTTTCCTTGTTTTCTGCATCCATCTGCCCATTCCTCCTTTCCGGGTCATACTTAAGACTCCTATTGATTCGGTCCTTCACCTCGAACGGATCTTGTTCCGTTTGGCTACTATGACCTCTGCTGACTTCTGTGCGTTCAGCATTGCTTTATGCAATGGTTACCTCTTTCAAAGCGTACCGCACAGACCTCCCTAGGTACCACACGTTTCTTCCTCTCCATCCATCTGCCTCATTTATCATGCATGATTCCGTGTAGTTATTGGGCTTCGATTTGGCGTGCAACCTTACCCTCATGCATAACCTCATATAAGATTTCTGTCCGTCAGACCAGAGATTTGCCCATGAGTTAGTATTTTCCTCACATCCAGCTTCCTTCAGATTCCACCTCACGATGGACACCCTTGCCTTCGGCTATATCCTTCCCACTACCGGGCGGATTCGGGACTTTAACCCGTTAGAAACGTGCGCCGCTAGGCGCACACACGAAAAATAAAAAGTGCCATATTTACGGCACTTTTTCTATGGAGTTATCTGTGTCAATGTCGAACACTTTCTGTTAGACTTTTTGTCCTGGAGTTCTGTGATCTCCGTTAGCGTATCCAGTTCAATGGTTGTTCTGTCATCGCAATACCACCATGTAATAACCAAACGGTCATTATATACATATGCATTGTCAAACCCAAAGCCGCTTACAGCGGTGCAAAGCAGGTTTTACTATGCTTTCGGAAGATGCGACCCTACGGGCAGCAATGCAAGGCAGGGAATCCTATTTAATAGAAGATATAGGATAAGAAAATGATAATTTCCCTGTAGAAATGATAATGCTGCTAGTTCTGCTCTGGCTTGCGTAGATTCTTTATCTTCTTTTCAAAGAATCTCCAGAGTTCTTCGCCATTCTCACGTAGCTGTACATATTCCTCTGCCCATTGCAGAACCAGCTTTTCATTCTCCGCAGACTGTGTAGCTATTGGAGTTTCATAAGGCGGTATCCCGCTATCCAAAGTTTCTGCCACTCCCCACATTCTGCAAATCCGCATCGCTGTTCTGTAGATTCCTTCTTTTTGCGTGTTGCCGCTCATCCGTTTTTCTCCTTTGCATCCGTTTTTTCTGATAGTCCACGCCGCCGTCTGATTTCATAAAAAAACATACATCCGACTTGTTTCTAAAACAAACCCAGATGTATGTTTAAATTTCTTTTTGCACTTTCCCAAAGTTGAAACATACATCTGAACCTGATCTCTTCTTTTCCTGAATTATCAGGCAAAAAAAGAGACACAAGTAACTTGATGTCTCAACCTACTCAGAAATTAGCACACTTTTTCGGTTTTGTCAAGAGGATGGGCGGGTTTTGGGGGAACAGGCTTTTCTCTATGCCTGTTCACACTCAATGCGGAAAATATAGTAGCAGGCAAAATTACCGAAAATCTTTCGATCCGCTTCCAGCTTGCTGATGTCCGGCACATTCACCCCGTTGTTCTGTAGATAACGGAAATAGATACGGACGCTGTCCATGAACCGGTTGTGCTGGCTGGTGCGGTAGCTGTCGTTCTCGGCTTTCTCTTCTCTGCTCATTTCACTGAACCGATACCGCATCGTTGCATACTTGTAGGCAAACTCCTTTACATCTGCATACAGTTCTGCGGCAGTCTCGTCCTTTTCCTTCTGCGCTTCCAGTACCTGATATACTTCCTCAAACTTTTCAAATTCCATGCTGCTTTCTCCTTTCGCTTTCCCTTACTTTTATCCTGTATTTTATTATGAATGTTCCGACACAGGATGTCAAATCTTCTTCCTACAACGTTCGGGTAAATTTACTGTAGGAAATTAATAGACAGAGCATCCTTGAGATATG